>DASXAI010000788.1:0-2685 GCA_036406775.1 Acidimicrobiales bacterium | reverse complement strand
CCGAGGATGCGCTTGTAGGTGGCGGCGTCCTTCTCGGCCACGATCTCGATGCGCCACATGAGCTCGGCCAGGCCGCTACCGGCCAGCTTCTGCTCCTGGTTCCAGAGGTCGCCCTTGGTGATCACGATGAGTCGGAACTGCTCGGCCAGGATTGGCACCGTCTCGGCCACACCCTCCAGCAGCGCGACGGGCCGCCGGAGGAGCGCCTTGCCCAGGTCGAGGAGCTGTTGGATGTCGGCGGCGGCGATGCGGCCGTCGCTCGCCTCGATCGCCGTCTCGATCAACGACAGCGTGAAGCCCTTCACCCCGTAGCCGAACAACTCGAGGTTGGCCCGCTCGGTGGCGTTCATCCGGTCGTCGAGGTCGACGGCGTCGCCCACGTACGACGCCAACAGGGCGCGAAAAGCCCGCTGGGTGTCGGCGAAGTACTCCTCGTTGCGCCAGAGGGTGTCGTCGCCGTCGAGTCCGAGGACCTCGACCGTCACCCGGACGAGGGTACCGGCGCGACCCCTTTCAGAAAGTCGTCGATTTGGCCCACCACGTCCTGGAATCGGTTGCTGGACAGCACGTCGTGGCCGACCTGGTCGACGTGGTACACGGTGCAGCCGCCGGTGGCCGCGGCGGCCTCGCAGGTGGCGTCGGCGAGTGCGGGCGGGATGACGTCGTCGTCGTCGCCGTTGACCAGCAACAGTGGTGGATGGGGCCCGGCGAGGGCGGCGGCGTCGATGGCCGCGCCCGAGATCGACACGCCGGCCGACACCGCCGGCGGTGGGTGGGTGGCCACCTCGATCGCCGTGATGGCACCGGCCGAGAAGCCGGCGATCGCGATGCGGTCGGGATCGATGCGGTAGGTCTTGGCCTGCGACCGCAGCCACTCGACGGCGGCGTCCGCATCCTGGCGGGCGAGGGCGGCGGCGGCAACGAGACCCGGATCGGTGAGCTCCTGGGCCGGGAACCACGAGCCCTCGCTCAGCCGGTAGTCGATCGAGACGGTGACGTAACCGTGGTAAGCGAGGGCCTCGGCCAGACCGGCCAGGTCGGCGCGGCTGCCGCTGCTGAACCCACCCCCGTGCACGAGCACGACGGCCCGCAGCGGGGCGATCCCCCGGATGGGCCGGTAGAGGTCGAGATGGAGGCCAGGGCTGTACTCGATGCCGGCCTGCACCGGCGGCCGGGTGGGATCGTCCTTGCCCGCGCACGCCGCGGTGAGGGCCAGCGCGAGCGTGGTCACGAGGGCGGCGAGGCGGCGCGTCATACCCGCCGGACCGGCTCGCTGCGCATGGCGTTCAGGTAGTTGTAGACGGTGATGCGGCTGACGGCGAGGGCGTCGGCCACGTCCTCGACGGCTCGGCGCAGGGTGAAGGCGCCCCGCTCCTCGAGCAGGCGCACGGCCCGCTGCTTGTCCTCCCGGCTCAGATCGCCGAGCGACGCGCCGAGCTCGCGTTCGACGCCCTCGATCAGCCGGCTGAGGGCGCCCTGCAGCGGGGGCAACCGCAGGGCGCCCACCACCGCGCCCTCCCACTCCAGCGGGATGTCGGACGCCTGGGTGTCGCCGGGCTCCACGAGCCGGGCGCCGAGGGCCTCGGCTACCGGCTCGAGGGCGACCAGGAGGGGATGCCGCCCGTTGACCTCGCTCACGTGGCGGCCTCGTCGTCGAGCCGCGTGACCTGCAAGGAGACGCGGCTCGCGCCCTGGTCGAAGGCGGCGCGCAGCAGGCTGGCGACGGCCTCAGGCGCGGCGTCGACGTCGGCATCGGCGCACGTGCTGAACGGGCCCATGTCGACCGCCAGCCCGCGGCTCGCCACGGCGTCGACCGCCGCCGTCACGTGCGGACCGGGTCGCCCCTCCTCGAATGGCTCGACCGTGAACTCCAGCCGCACCTTCCCCATCGCCGGCGAAGCTACCGGGGCCGTGGGCGACGCCAGTGCTCATGGGCGGGGCCGGGCCGGGGCCGACGTGACGCTCTTGCTCGCCTCCCGTGCATTTCCGTCACCTCGGCGAGTGGACAAGTTGCAGACAACGTTCCGCGGAGCGCCCTGCTACCGGGCACCCATCACCTGGGCCAGGCTGGCAGCCCGGTTCGAGCAGTCCTGGCCGGCCTGCCCGAAAGCGTCGTTCAGGCTGGTGAGCGCCTTCACGAACGAGCCGGACCAGTCGGCCTCGAACTGGTCGCGCGCCGGACCCTTCCACAGGGTGTTGCCCAGGGCGCTGCCCACGGTGCTCATGACAGTGTTGATCTGCTGGATCTGGTTCGTGAGCGTGCGGCCCAGAGCGGCCAGCTGCTCGACATCGGCGCCGATCATGCTCATGTGCGTCTTCCTCCTCGTTGGTCGGACGCCGGAGCGTGTGCGCCGGCCCGGCCCAAGCGGAAACAAAGATCGACGTCTACGTGACGGGATGGATCACTCGTCGTCAGGGAGCACAAGCCTGAGGCGGTGGAGCTGTCCGAGGCGGTCGCCAACAACGATGCCCCGACCCGTCGCGTCAATGGCGGTGGACACCACCTCGACGTCGGCGGTGAACGTGGCAACCAGCTCGCCCGTGTCGAGGTCCCACACCTTGACCCTGAGATCGTCACTGGCCGACACCGCCCGGGAGCCGTCGGCGCTGACCGCCAACCCGCGTACCACCCGGTCGACGTGACCTTCCAACGTGGCAGTTGTCACGCCAGCGAGCAGATCCCAG
>DASXAI010000787.1:0-11250 GCA_036406775.1 Acidimicrobiales bacterium | reverse complement strand
CCGCTGGCCATCGAGCTCGCCGCCGCCCGCGTGCGCGCCTACGGGGTGCAGGACCTGGCTCGCGCCCTCGGCGACCGATTCCGCGTCTTGCGCGTACCAGCGCACGACCGACCCGAACGCCATCAGACCCTCAGCGCGGCGATCAGCTGGTCGTACGACTTGCTCGACGACGACGAGCGCTGCCTGTACGAACGCCTGTCAGTCGTCCCCGGCCCGTTCGACGCAGCCGCGGCGGCGGTGGTGTGCGGCTTCGCTCCGCTCGACCCCCGCGACGTCGTCCACGTGCTGGCGCGACTCGTGGACAAGTCCGTCGTGACCGTCATCCGCACGGGCGGGACGACGCGCTATCAACTCCTCGAGTCGCTGCGCGAGTACGGCCAGATGCGGGCGCCAGATCGCGCGCCGGCCGTCATCGAGCGCCACATCAACCACTTCCGCGCCGTGGCGGCCCACGCCCACGACCTGTTCGTCAGCCACGACGCCGAGCTGGGGCGGGCCCTGTTCGAGCAGGACTGGCACAACATCCGGGCCGCGGCGCGGTGGGCGGCCGAGCGCTCGGATCTGACCGACTTCTGCGAGATTCTCGAGGCGGTCTTCTGGTACTGCGACAACGACGACATCAACGAACCGGGAGCGTGGGCGGAATCCGTCATCGAACGAGGCGACGTCGTGCGACCGGAGGTCTACGGCATCGCCGGATGGTTCGCCACGGGAACAGGCGAGCCCGAACGAGCGCGGCGCCTCGCCGAGCGCGGGCTCGAGGTGGCGCCATCGCTCGACGACCGTTCGACGATGCGATGCTGGCAAGCGCTCCAACTCGCCCATTGGTACACGGGTGGGCTACAGGAGGCGTTCGACGCGCAGGAGCAGTACGTCGCTCGGCTGGACATCGAGCGTGATCGGTACGACGCGGTGTATGGGATCGCGCAACTCGGCGGCGTGGCGACGTTCACCGGTCGCGAGGGAGGCGCGGGCTATCTCGCCCAGGCTCGGGCCATCGCCACGCCGATCGGCAATCCGACCTTGACGATGTTCGTCGAGTTCATGTCGGCGGGCCACGCGATGGGCGAGCGGCGGTTCGACGACGCCTTCGACGGGTTCGGGTACGCGGCGGAACTGGCGCGAGCGGCGCACTGCCGACGGTGGGAGATCCGCGCCCGGGCCACGCAGGTCGTCATGGCGGGCGAAGCCGGCCGCGCCGATCGCCACGAACTTCGCCTCCACCTGTTCCGCGATCACTACGAGATGCGGCGCTGGAGCGAGACATCGGGGGAGCTGACCAGCGTCTTCCTGGAGTGGGAAGCGGCCGGATGGACCGAGGCGGCGGCCGTGCTCCTCGGCTACCTGGAGGCCAACGGCATCGACCACTCCATGGCGGCCGAAGACCGGCCCGCGGCGGCGGCGCGCGTCCGGGTCGATCCTCATTGCACCGCCGCCCTCGAACGCGGGGCCGCGATGGACCGAGACGACATCGCCCGGTTCGTGATCGCGCACCTCGAGACCAAGGTCGGCTCGGCCCGCGACTGAACTGTTCCATCGGAAGTTACGGCCGTACGTCGCTCGGTCACGCCTCCTCGGTCGTCACCCCGACTCGACGAGAAGGAGCACCCGATGACCGAAGTACTGACCGAATCCACCGTGGCGGCGTCCACTCCGGTCACGCCGGATCAGATCATGCAGATCGGCATGGGGTTCTGGGCCTCCAAGGCCCTCTTGAGCGCGGTCGAGCTCCAGCTGTTCACGTTGCTCGACGGATGTTCGATGACCAGCGACGAACTGGCGGGAGCGATGCACGTGCACCCTCGTCCGTGCCCGGACTTCCTCGATGCCCTACTCGCTCTCGGTCTGCTCGAACGCGATGGTGACGGACCCGACGCGAGGTACCGCAACACCGCCGAGACCGCTGTTTTCCTGAGCAAGACGTCGCCCGCGTACGTCGGCGGGCTCCTGGAGATGGCGAACCGCCGGCTGTACCCGTACTGGGCCCACCTGACGGAAGCGCTGCAGACCGGGGAGCCGCAGAACGAGCTCAAGTCGGGCGCGCCGAGCTTCTTCGAGGCTGTCTACGCTGACGAGGCCGGGCTCGAGGAGTTCCTGCGAGCGATGCGGGGTGCGCAGCTCGGCAGCTTCTACGCCCTCGCCGGTGCCATCGACTTCGATTCCCACACCCGTTTCTGTGATCTCGGCGGCGCCGACGGCTCACTCTCGGTCATGCTGGCGACGGCCCATCCGCATCTCACCGGCGTGACCTTCGACCTGCCGATCGTCACACCCATCGCAGAGAGGTTCGTCGCCGCGAGCGGGCTCACCGACCGCGTCGTCGCGCGGTCGGGGGACTTCTTCACCGACCCGTTCCCGCCGGCCGACGTGTACCTGATGGGCAACATCCTGCACGACTGGCCCGAGAGCAACCGGCGGGCGTTGCTGCGCAAGGCCTGCGAGGCATTGCCCTCTGGAGGCATCTTCGTGGCCATCGAGAACGTGATCGACGACGCTCGTCGCCACAATGCGTTCGGGTTGCTGATGTCGCTCAACATGCTGATCGAGTTGCCGGGCGCCAGCGACTACACGGGCGCACAGTTCGACGACTGGGCCCGCGCCGCTGGCTTTCACCACACCGAGGTCCGCCCGCTCGCCGGACCCACCAGCGCCGCCATCGCCTTCAAGGCGTGACCGCGTCGTCGTGCTCAGTGCACGAGGCGCCCGTGCCCCTCCCAGTAGCGAGCCCGGATCGTCTTCTTGTCGGCCTTTCCCACTGGGGTGAGCGGCAACGCGTCCACGACATCAACGGACTTCGGGGCGTAGACCGGCCCCTTCTTGTCACGTACGAGCGCGACGAGTTCCTCGGTGTCGACGACGGTCCCGGGTCTGGCGACGACGAGAGCCTTGACCGCTTCGCCCCACTTGTCGTCGGGTACGCCGATCACAGCGACCGCCGACACGTTCGGGTGCGCTGAGAGCACATCTTCGATCTCTCGGGGGAAGACGTTGAACCCACCCGACACGATCATGTCCTTCTTGCGGTCCACGATCGTGAAGTAGCCGTCGCCGTCGCGCACGGCCATGTCGCCCGTGCGCAACCACCCGCCCCGCAGCGTGCTCGCCGTCAACTCCGGCTGTTTGAAATAGCCGAGCATCACGGACGGGCCCTGCACACAGATCTCACCCGCCTCGCCGTCGGGCATCTCCTGACCGTCGTCGTCGAGTACGGCCACCCGAACTCCCGGTATGGCCGTGCCGCAGGAGGCCAGCCGGCGCTCGTCGCGCAGGTGTTGGTGCCGCCACAGCGACGTGCCGAGTCCGGCGCTCTCGGTCTGGCCGTACAACTGGCAGAAGACCGGGCCGATGCGGTCCATGCCTTCGATGAGCCGGGCCGGCGAGATGGGCGACGCCCCGTACATGATGGTCTCGAGGCTCGACAGATCCGTGTCCGCCAGACCGGGATGATCGAGCACGGCGTAGATCATCGTGGGAACGAGCAACGAGAGCGTGACCCGCTCGTCTCGGACCGCCGCCAGCCACTCACCCGGATCGAACTTCGACTGGAGGATCACCGTGCCGCCCGACATGAGCGTCGGCGTGATGAGCATGCCCGCCGCATGAGAGATCGGCGCGCAGGCGAGATAGCGCTTCTGATTCGGGAGATCCCAGCCTGTCGAGACCGACATCGCCATCTGATGGACGGCGCGCTCGGGAAGCATGGCGGCCTTCGGGACACCCGTCGTTCCGCCTGTGTACAAGAGCCAGGAGATGTCGTCCGGGCCGTGAGGTCCTGGCGCGAGCGGCGTGGGCGCGGTGTTGTCGAGCCGCGCGTTCAGGTCCTCCCCGACGCCGGCCGGGCCGAACGTGAACACCGCTTCGACGCTCGGGCAGCGTTCGAGCAGTTCGCCCGAGCGGTCGGCGAAGTTCGGGTCCACGAACAAGAACCGCAGCTCGGCTTCGTCGCAGGCGTACCGGTGATCGTCGAAGGAGCCAAGGGGATGGAGGGCGGTGAACCGTCCACCCGCCAACGGCGCCGCCGTCTGCCCGATCCACACTTCCGGCCGGTTGGGCGACAAGATGCCGACACCGTCGCCGGGCCGAAAGCCGCGCTCGTGGAGCAGCCGCACACACCGCCCGAGTCGATCGCCGACGTGGGCGTAGGTGAGGTCGCGGCCCTCGTGGCGGAAGGCGACCCGTTCGGGAAAGCGCCGCAGCGCACCGATCACGAGGTCGCCGTAGAGCTGTGGATCGTGCTGGCCAAGCATGCGTGCCCCTGACGACCGACGAGTTCAGCCTGACGCGGCGTGCCTTGGCGGGATTGTACCAAGCGGCTGAGCGCGGCTGGTCGGGCTGCAGTGCCGGCGGTGGTGTGGCCCGTCGGTAGGCTCGCCCGGTGGACGAGGGCGATCTGGCGGCCCTGGTTCGTCAGCACGCTTCGAGGCATTCGGTACCGGGCGCAGCCCTCGGGATCCTCCGCCACGGCACGGTCACGACCGTGTACTACGGAGTGGCCGACGTGACGACCGGTGATCCCGTCAACGCGCAGACGCGTTTCAGCGTTGGTTCGTTGACCAAGCCGATGGTCGCAACGGTGATCGCTCGTCTCGCGGCAGCGGGCCGGTTGTCGCTGGATGACCCAGTAGCCGCACACGTTTCGGAGCTCGTCGGAGGCGGCTGGGCCGGACGAGCGACACTGCGGGATCTTCTTGCTAATCGTTCCGGGCTTCCACTGCGGGCCGGGCTGGAGTTCGGCTTCGGCCGTCGACGCGACGCGGACGATGCCGCTCTCGCGCGTCTGGTGGCGGATGTGCCTGCGCACGTGCCGGCGGCCGACTATTGGTCGTACACGAACGTGGGCTGGTGTCTGCTCGGGCGCGTGATCGAGACAGCGACGGGCTCGGCGTGGGAGGACGCCATGCGACGCCACCTCTTCGAGGGCGCGGGCATGACGGCGACGACGCTTGCTACCGACGCGGTTTCGACGGGGCGCGTGTCGGGGCACGAGGTGACCGCCGACGGCCCCACGCCGGTCGAACCGCTGATCGCTCGGGCGTACGGCCCCGCCGGCACCAGTGTCGCCTCGACGGCCACGGATCTCCTTCGGTTCGCAGACCTTCACCTCGACGACCCGTCGCTCGCGGCCTTGCGTACTGCGCACGCCGACATCTCCATCTACGGCTGGCTCGACTCCTGGTGTCTGGGATGGGCCCGGTTCGACTGGGCCGATCACCACGGGTATGGCTGGGACGGCGTCATCGGCGGCGAACGTTCCGTTCTCCGGATCCTGCCCGAGCATCAGGCAGCAGTCGTGTTGTTGACGAACAGCGACACCGGCCGGGCGATGTACCGCACGCTGTTCGCCGATCTGATGGACTCGTTGTTCCAGATCAGCCCGCCGCCGCTGCGCCTCGAACCGTCACCGGAAGCTGGTGGGGACCTCTCCCGCTTCGCCGGCGTCTACGCGTGGCCGGACCGCAGGGTTGAAGTGACAGCTACGCGGCAAGGCCTGGTGATCCGGAGGGGGGACACCGAGACTGAGGCGCTGCCGCTGGGACCGCGGACGTTTCTGGTCGATCCCGCTGACCCCGACAACCCGACGGTGACGTTCGGACCGTTCGACGCGGCTGGGCGGCCGCAGGTCCTGTACCTCATGCTGTGGGGACTTCCCCGTCAGAGGAGGGCGGCGGCGAACTGATCGTGGTGAGCGGTCCACCAGCGGCGCCGGCGGTGGTAGCGCTCGCCGCCTCCGGTCCGCTTCCACAGCTCGACGGCGTTCGGGTCACCGGCTTCCACGCGGCGCCGGACGGCCGCTTCGAGGCGGTCGATGGCATCGGTGATGGCGCCGAGAAGCTCGGCGCGGCCGTCTACGTGCAAGCCGTAGGCGTCGGCGACGAGTCGCAGTCGTGCCGGCCGGTCAGCGGGCCGCCAGCCGAGCCGGGCCTGGTCGAACTCGTCCTCGATCGGTACACACAAGCGGGCGAGGTGGGCGAGGTCGTAGACGGGGCGGCCGGGGGCCGCGAACTCGAAGTCGAGCAGCGCGACGGCGATGCCGTTCCTGAAGACGACGTTTTCGGGACACACGTCGTTGTGGCATACGAGCGCCCCGCCCGCCGGGTCAGCCAGACTGTCGTCCCAGGTGAGACCGTCAGGGTCGAAGCTCCGACTGGCCTCGTGCAGCTCCCGCAGCAGCCTCGCGATCGACGCCAGCGTGACGTCCGACTGGCTCCAGTCCGGATACGGCGCCAGAGGAACGTCCCCGTCGATGAACACGAGACGCTCGCGTCCGTCCTCGATGCCGATTGGTGTCGGCGCGCCCTCGAACCCCGCCTGGCGCACCGCTCGGAGGAAGGCGTGGATCGAGGCTGAGTGCGGAGTCGAGGGTCGAAGGACATGGGGGCCGACGCGGACGACGTGACCCGCGTTCGCAAGCCCGCCCTCGAGCGGCTGCCCACCGGCGCTCGTCGCGGTCAGCTCCAGGGGACCGGACCGTCCCACCGGTCGAGAAAGGTCGTCTCCGAGGTCGGCTTCCGCACGTTCGGCCCGAAGTTGCCCTGTGGATAGCCGAGCGGGATGCAGAGATGAAAGCCGACATCGTCGGGTATGCCGAACATCGCGTGAAAGCGATCCATGACGGACGGGTGGAGTGTCGTCGGTACGGAGCCGATGCCGAGAGCGCGAGCCGCGAGCATGAGGTTCTGGACCGCGGGAATGACGGAGTTGGCGGGACCGCCGTGCAGCGCCAAGGCGAACACGATGCACGGCACATCGGACATCGCCTCGGCCAGGCCGGCGGCGGACTGATAGCGGGGCGGGAGATCAGTGGGACCCGCGAACCCTTCGTCGCGACGTTTGGCCCACCACGCTTCCCGGTACAGCGGGCCGAATTCCCGGATCGTCGTCCGATCTGTGACGACGAGGAACCGTGCAATCTGCTGGTTGCCACCGTTCGGTGCCTTCACGGCGGCTTCGACGATGAGACGCAGGTCGTCGATAGGGATCGGTTCGGGCTTGAACCGTCGGATCGACCGCTGGGTGAACATCGCTTCACCCAGAGGCATCGACAGCCGGCTGTGGTCCATCGCATCGGTCTCCTCTCGCCGACTTCGGTCGTCGACGAATGGTAAACGATCTCGATTTGTACCGAATAATCGTTGACGGCGCTTCCCGGGCGGCTATACTCGAACACATGTTCGGCGGACAGGTGGCGGCGGGGGACGTAAAGGCCCACGAGGCCGCCCTCGTTCGCCTGTGCCGCGAGTTCGACCCGGTCTCGATCCCGCTTACCGACGCCGTCGCCGTCTACGAGTCGTTGGCCCACATGGAGAAGCTCATCGCCGGCGCCAAGCTGCGGCTCGCGGCCCGGGTCGAGGCGTCGAACGAATGGCGCCACCGAGGGCATCGCAGCGCCGCCGACTACCTGGCCCGCCTCTCGGGCACCTCAGCCGGGGCCGCCCACACCGAGTTGGCCACATCCCAACGGCTGGTCACCCTGCCCGGCACCGAACAGGCCGTCCTCCACGGTGAGCTGTCCACGGCCCAGGCGGCGGCCATCGCCGACGCCGCATCGGTCGACCCGGCGGCCGAGGACCGCCTGCTGCGGACGGCGGCCCGGCGCACCGTACGAGAACTACGCGACGACTGCGCTCGGGTCAAAGCGGCCGCCGACCCCGACGCCGACGCCCGCTACGAACGGATTCGCCGGGAACGGTCCCTGCGCACCTTCACCGACCACGACGGGGCCTGGAACCTCCACGCCCGCGGCCCCGTCGACGCCGGCGCTCGCGTCATGACCGCCCTGCAACCCCTGATCGACGCCGCGTTCACCGCCGCCCGGGCCGACGGTCGTCGCGAGTCGAACGACGCCTACGCCTTCGACGCCCTGGTTGCGCTGGCCCACCAGACCGACGCCAGCCCCGGACCGGACGGCCCGTCGAAGCGGCGGCCCCGCCACCTCGCCCTGCTGCGCGTCGACCTCGAAGCCCTCGTCCGCGGCCACGTCCACGGCGAGGAACGCTGCGAGCTCACCGGCCTCGGACCCGTCCCCGTGCGCGTCGCCCGCGATCTCCTGGGTGAGTCCATCCTGAAGCTGGTCCTCACCCGCGGCCACGACGTCGCCTCGGTCGTCCACCTCGGCCGTGGCCCCTCCGCCGCCCAGCAAGTCGCCCTGCTGTGGAGCCAACCCACCTGTAGCCGCCTCGGCTGCGACCAGCTCTGGACCAACGCCGAGATCGACCACCGCACCCCCTGGGCCGACACCCACCAAACGCGGCTCGACGGACTCGATCGTCTCTGTACCCACGACCACCGCCTCAAGACCCACCAGGGCTGGGCCCTCGTGGCCGGCACCGGCCAACGCGACATGGTCCCACCCGACCACCCCCGGCACCTCGACAACACGACCCACACCGGCACCGACCCGCCATAGCGTCAAAGGCGGACCGCAACCGGGTGTCGGTCGGTACGGCGGCCCGACTAGGGAATGTCACGGATGCGATCCAGAGCGAGCGGCGAGATGGTGACAGTATGCAAACGATCAGGGATATGCCGATGCACGCGCAGTCGACCGAACGACGGATCTCCGAGCGGGAGCGGCGGGAGATCGAGGCGGCCAACGCCTCGGGCGAGACCCCGGTCGTTTTCATCCATGGCCTTTGGCTGCTCCCGAGCAGCTGGGCCAACTGGGCGGACTTCTTCAAGCAGGCCGGGTACGCGCCGTTGACGCCGGACTGGCCAGGCGATCCGGCCACGGTCGCCGAGGCTCGGGCGAACCCGGAGGTCCTGGCCAAGAAGACCTTGGAGCACGTCGCCGATCACACCACCGCGATCATCGACGCGTTGGACAAGAAGCCAGCGGTGATGGGGCACTCGACCGGGGGCTTGCTGGCGCAGATGCTCGCGGGCCAAGGGCTCTCGGCGGCCACGGTGGCGATCGACCCGGGCGTCTTCCGCGGTGTGCTGCCGCTGCCGGCCTCTGTGCTGCGGGGGGTGGGCCCGTTCCTGGTCAACCCGCTCAACCGCCGCCGCGCCATCACGCTCACGTTCGAACAGTTCAAGTACAGCTGGGCCAACGCGCTCGACGAGAAGGAAGCGAAGGAGCTCTACGACAGGTTCCACGTCGCCGGCTCTGGGATCTCGCTCGCGCAGATGGGCAACGCCAACCTCAACCCGTGGACTGAAGCGATGGTGAACTCGACGAACCCCGATCGCGGGCCCCTGCTGATCATCGACGGCGAAAAGGATCACACCGTGCCGTGGGCCATCGCGAACGCCGCCTACAAGCGCCAGCGGCGCAACCCGGCCGTCACCGAGATCGTGAAGATCCCGAACCGAGGCCACTCCCTCACGATCGACCACGGCTGGCGCGAGGTCGCCCAGACGGCGCTCGACTTCGTCAAGCGGTTCGCCTGAACCCCTCGGCGGAAGGAGTGGGATTCGAACCCACGGAGGCCCGAAGACCTCAACGGCTTTCGAGGCCGTCCCATTCGTCCGCTCTGGCATCCTTCCGGGGCGGAAACGTTAGCGAATGAACAGGTCGTCCCGGTCCGCGATGACCGGGCCTGGGGCTGGGTGGCGCTCGTGGTGGGTGCGATCGCCTTCGTGTGGTCGCTGCGGGCCTACGTCATCGTCGCCCTCGACCGGAAGGACGCCTGGGAGCTGATCGACCTGGAGGTGTACCGGGACGGCGCCTCGACGCTGCTCCACCACTCCTCGAGCCTCTACGACGCTGCCCTCGGCCGGTTCGGGCTGCCGTTCCTCTACCCGCCCTTCGCCGCCATCGCCTTCATTCCCCTCACCCACGTGGACTGGGACCTGGCCCGCCAGCTGTTCACGGGCCTCGGCCTGGCGGCGCTGGTGGCGTCGATCTGGTGGGCGTGGGGCATGGCAGGACGGCGGCCGGGCGTGGAGCGGGCCGGCCTCACGCTGGCGATCGCCGCCATCGCACTGTGGCTGGAACCCGTGCAGCAGACGCTCCTGTTCGGACAGATCAACTTCATCGTGCTCGGTCTCGTCGTCTACGACCTCCACCTCCGGGACGACCGGCCGTGGAAGGGCGTCGCCCTCGGCGTGGCCGTCGGCCTCAAACTCACGCCGGCCCTGTTCGTCGTCTACCTGTTCCTCACCGGCCGGCGGCGCGCCGCTCTCACCGCAGTGGGGATCTTCGCCGCCACGGTGCTGATCGGCTTGGCCACCGCCCCGAGCGCGGCCCGCCAGTACTGGGGCGGCGACTTCCTCGTGGGCGACAAGATCGGCCAGTCGTACGTCGGCAACCAGTCGCTCAAGGGCGCCCTGCTCCGCCTCGTCGGCGAGGGCACGACCGCCGACCGGCTCTACGTCGTGGCGGCAATCGTGGTGGCCGTGGCCGGCCTCTGGCTCGCGGTGCGGGCTCACCGCAGCGGTGATGAGCTGCTCGCCGTCGTGGTCACGGCGGTCACGATGCTGCTCGTGTCGCCGATCTCGTGGTCACACCATTGGGTGTGGGTGGCGCTCGTGCTCGTGCTGCTGGCCGACCGCGCCCTGCGCCGACCCGTCGGGTGGGCGCTGCCCACACTGGCGGTGCTCGTGCTGCTGTCGTGGGCCTGGTTCGGCCGCGTGGGCGACGACGGCCGCGACGACCCGCGGCTGACGGTGCTCCCGCAGGGGCTGATCTGGCGGGTGCCGAGGCGGGACGGCCGAGAGGCCGATTGGCACGGGCTGCAGAATCTCACCGGCAACCTCTACGTCGTGCTCGCGCTGGTCGGCCTGGCGGCGGTGACCTGGGCCCTCTGCATCAGGCCGTCCGCCGATCGCTGAAGAAGGCGGTGAGCAACGCCGCCGCTCGGTCGGCCAGCACACCGTGGGTGACGGGCGGGTTGTGGTTGAGGCGGGGATCCGCCGCCACGTTGTAGAGCGACGCCGTCGCCCCCGCCTTCAGGTCAGCAGCGCCGTACACCAGCCGCGCGATCCGGGCCGCCAGGAGACCGCCGGCGCACATGACGCACGGCTCCAGCGTGACAACGAGCGTGCACTCGTCGAGCCGCCATGTCCCGAGGGCCCGGGAGGCATCCCGCAGCGCGAGGAGCTCGGCGTGGGCCGTGGGATCCTGGCGCAGCTCGCGCTCGTTGTGGCGCTGGGCGATGACGACCCCGCCGTGGACCACGACTGCTCCGACGGGCACGTCGCCGTGGGCCGGCGCCGAAGCCGCCTCGGCCAGCGCGACCCCCATGGCGGCGACGTCGTCCATACCGGCCAAATGTACGAGCGGAGGGAGTGGGATTCGAACCCACGGTG
>DASXAI010000786.1:0-4989 GCA_036406775.1 Acidimicrobiales bacterium | reverse complement strand
GCGAGGATGTAGATCGACAACGTGGGCGACACGCTGCCGGGGCTGACGAACTGCTGGCTGTAGACGTAGAAGGCGCCGCCGACGCCACAGGGCACGGCCGCGAGCAGGAACGCCGTCAGCTTCGTCGTGTACGTGGGCACGGCCACGGCTTGGGCCAGATCGTCACCGGCCCGCAGCGCGGTGAACCGCCGGCCCAGCCGCGAGTTCACGATGAGATAGCAGTAGAGCGCGAGAACGCCCGTGATGAGGACGCCGAGGCGGTACAGGTCGTCACCGGTTGGCGTCTGCACGAAGTTGGGGTCGAGCACGAGAGACAGACCGTTGGCGCCGCCGAGGGCCTCCGACCGTCCCGCGATGATCGGGATGGCCTGGGCCAGGAACAGCGTCACGAGCCCGAGGTAGAAGCCGCTGACCCGCAGGGTGGGAAGGGCGGCGACGGCCGCCAACGCGAGCGACGCCACGATGGCGACGGCGCACATCGCCCACAAGGTCTGGAACGACTCGTAGTTCACCGCCATGTAGGCGGCCGCGTAGGCGCCGCCGGCGAACATGGCGCCCGGCCCGAGGAACAGCTGGCCCGCGTACCCGAGCACGAGGTTCAGGCCGATCGACACCATGACGATCGACACGATGTAGTTGAACTGGCCGACCGTGAAGGCGTCGGTCTCGATGACGAACGGGATGGCGAGGCCGATGAGGAGCCAGATGATCCCCGTGGTGATCCGCGACCGGGCCAGCCGGATGAACGTGTCCATGGCCCGGGTCAGACCGTCCGCGCCGTCGTCGTGTTGAACAGGCCCTGGGGTCGCACGATGAGCACGATGAGCACCAGGACCACGCCGGCGAGAGCGTCGTACTCGGACCCCCAGTAGAGATCCCACAGCTGCTCGGTGACGCCCAGCAAGAGGCCGCCGACGATGGCGCCGCGGATGCTGCCGAAGCCGCCGATGGCGAGGGCCAGGAAGCCCTTCAGGGTGAACACGAGGCCGACGGTGGGGTCGGAGAAGGTGATGGGGGCGATGGCGTAGCCCGCGAACCCGGCCACTGCCCCCGCCAGGCCGAAGGCGACGCGGCTGGCGACGATGGGGTTGATGCCGAGCAGGCTGGCGGCGTCACGGTCCTCGGCCGTTCCCCGCATGGCCTGGCCGATCCACGTGCGCTGGTAGAAGAGCTCGAGGGCGGCGATGATCAGGACGAAGCTGACGATGATGAAGATCTGCCGGTAGCCGACGATGAGGTCGCCGAGGTGGACGGCCGAGAGGGAGAACGGGCTCGGGATCGACACGATCGGGTGCCGACCGAAGAGCACGTTCACTATAGTCTCCAGGATCAGGCTGAAGCCGAGGGTGGCGATGAACCACCCGAAGCTGGCCGTTCCCTGCTTCTTCAGGAAGCGGCGCACCACGAAGCGTTCCTCGAACAGCGCCACGGCGGCGACGAAGAGGATGACCAGGATGGCCGCTGCCCACTGGGGCCACTCCAAGACGACGAGGACGTAGTACGACGACATCACGCCCACCATCACCAGATCGCCCTGGGCCAGGTTGAACACCCGGGTGGCGCTGAAGATGACGGTGTAACCGATGCCGACGATGGCGTAGATGGAGCCGACGGCGATGCCGGCAACGACCGCGGTCAGGAAGAGCGTCACCCGTCAGCCCCCTCGGTGATCTGCGAGCCCCAGCGAGCGAGCATAACAAACGGTTGGTCGATGTGTTAGGGTCCGTGTCTCGGATTGCGCGGGCGCGCATCCGCTCCCAGAGGGGGAAGGGGGAACTTGATGCGACGTCATTCGCGTCTCGTGCTAGGAGCCGTCCTCGGGGCAAGTGCCCTGCTGGCGGCGGCCTGCGGGAGCGACAACAGCGGAAGCAGTAGCTCCGCCACCTCGGCGGCAGCCACCTCAGCGGCAGCCACCTCGGCGGCAGCCACCTCAGCCGCCGCCACCACGGCGGCCGCGGCCAGCGCCACCACCGCCGGCGCCACCACCACGGGGGCAGCGACGAAGAAGTGGCCGGCGATCCCGGACGGGCCCATCACCTTCGGCGTGTCGGCTCCGCTCACAGGCGCCAACGCCGCCTTCGGAGGCGCCGTCCAGAAGGCGTTCGAAAACGTCACGCTGGCGAAGTTCAACGAGATGCACCCCGACGGCATCGACGGCCACAAGGTGCAGATCAGCGTGAAGGATGACGGCAGCGACGTCACCACCGCGGTCAACGTGGCCAACCAGTTCGTGTCCGACAAGGTCGCAGGCATGGTGACGCTGACGTACAACCCGGCCGCCACGCCGCAGCAGATCGCCATCTTCAACAAGGCCAAGGTCCCGATGGTCGCCGTGCGGGGCGACAAGGACCTGACCGACACGTCGAAGTGGCCCTACTGGTTCGGCCTGAGCCCGTCGAACCCGCAGGAGCAGGACGCGGCGGCGAAGTGGGTCGCCGCCCACCCGGAGATCAAGACCATCGGCGTCCTCACCGACAACCTGCCGGCCGACAAGGAGCTGCTCGATCTGTTGACAGCCTCTTTGAAGACGGCGGCGCCGAACGTGAAGTTCCTCGACACGGCGTCGGTCACACCGGGTGCGGTCGACGTCTCGACGGCGATCGCTCAGCTCAAGGGGGGCAACCCCGACCTGCTGTACGTCAACATGGGGTACGGCTACGGCCCGGTGTGGCAGGCCATCAAGGCCGCCGGTTGGAGCCCGAAGATCATGACCAGCGCCGGCGCCTGGTACGACGGTTTCGACGCCATGGGTGATCTCGCCCAGAACGCGGTGGCCGCGTACTACACGTGCGCCAAGCAGGGCCACCCGCCGTTCACCCAGCAGCTCACCGACCTGATGGCCGCCTACACCACGGTCTTCGGCACGACGAGCACCAACTACCTGACGTACGTCTCGTCCGACAACAGCCCGCTCGAGATCCTGAAGACGGCGATCGAGAAGAACCATTCGATCGATCCCGACGCCATCAAGGACGCCATCGAGACCATGGGCCCGCAGACGTACTTCGGGGTCCTGCAGTACAACTACTCGAAGGACAACCACTTCGGGATCACCGGCGACTACGGCGCCGCCATGTGCAAGATGGGCGAGCCGTACGACGCCGGCGGGGCCCGCATCCCGTTCGTCGCCACCTGATCATGTTTCGGAGGGGGAAGGAAACCTTCCCCCTCCGAGCCACCCCCATCAACGCTCGCTCCGCTCACGCCGAGCGGCGACCGGCAAAGCCGGCTCGCCGCGAGCCGGCGGCTCCCGCCGCCGACGAGGGGACGACAACCGTCCCCTCGTGCTCCCCTGAAGGGTTGGTCAGTGCGACTTGCGCCAGGCCTCGCGGTAGCGGTCGGTGCTGTGCACCGGGTCCTTGTCGATCTTCGGGATGACGTACTCGCCCATGAGGCGGATCATCTCGAGGGTGTCCTCGTGGGGCGCGGTGCCGATGCCGAACACGAGCTGATCGGCGCCGGCCGCCTCCCAGCGGCGGCACTGCTCGAGGGCGTGGTCGGGGTCGCCGCAGATCATGCCGAACTCGTGGCCCATGCGGACGATCTCGGGCGTCGAGTCGGGGATCAGGTCGGGCCACTGGGGGATGTGCGCCGGGTGCGGGAACGTGTCGTGGTACCGGTACACGTTGCTCGCGAGGTACATCGAGTACGGGAGGCAGGCCTGGCGGATCGCCTCCTCCGAGTCTTCGTCGACGTAGGCACCGGTGGTGACCATCACGTTGTCGTTCACGAAGGCGCCGACGGGCTCGGCGTTCGGGATGGTGGCCTTGTAGGCGTTGATCACCGGGTCGAGCTCTTGGATCGACCCGACGGAGAAGCCCAACACGCCCAGACCCCGCCTCGCCGCCATCTCGTAGCTGCTGGTGTTGCCGGCGGCGTACCACATGGCCGGGTGCGGCTTCACCCAGGGCTTCGGCAGGATTTTGCGCGGCGGCAGCTGCCAGTACTGGCCCTGGTAGCCGGGGTACTCCTCGTTGAGCCACATCTTCGGGAACTCCCCGATGACGTCCTCCCAGATCTCCCGGGTGTGGGTGAGGTCCCGCATCTCGGGCAGGAAGCCGAGGATCTCGTGGGTGCCGGCGCCCCGACCCGTGCCGAACTCGAACCGGCCGTCCGACACGTGGTCGAGCATGGCGACGGTCTCGGCCACCTTGGCCGGGTGGTTCACTTGCGGCAGCGGGTTGAAGATGCCTGATCCGAGGTGGATGCGCTCGGTGGCCCGGGCCAGGTAGGCGAGCACCACGTCGTTGGCCGACAGGTGGGAGTACTCGTCGAGGAAGTGGTGCTCCGTGGCCCACACGTACTTGAAGCCGGCCTTGTCGGCGGCGATCACCGCCTCCAGGTCGTGGAGCAACGACTTGTGCTCGGCATCGGGATCGTCAGCCCGACGGTGCTTGGGCGTGTACATCTGGATGAAGAGCCCGAACTCCATGAGCGCATGCCCCCTTGTTCGCTCGACAGTCGCCGTGGACGGTAGGAGGCTACTCGGGATCTGTCAAACGGTCGGTAGGTAGACTGGCGCCATGGGGGGACTGCAGCCGTCGCACGTCGGCCTCTGCGTGTCGGACCTGAAGACGTCGATGCGGTTCTACTGCGACGGCCTCGGCTTCGAGGTGTCCGACGGGTACGACCTCGACAGCACGACGGTGCCCGGCCTCGATGCCGCCCTGGAAGTCCCGGGCCCGGCCGTGCTCCGCTCACAGATGATCGTGCTCGGCGGCCTCAAGATCGAGTTGCTGCACTACACGTCGCCCGCCGTCGACGGCACCCCGTCGGCTCGGCGCAACCAACGGGGGCTCACCCACCTGTCGTTCTGGGTCGACGACATCGACGCCGCCACCGAGCGATTGGTCGGCTGCGGCGGCACCCTGCTGCCCGGCACGCGCCAGGCGCCGGGAGTGGACCTCGTGTTCGTCGCCGATCCCGACGGCACCCGGGTCGAGCTCATGCAGAGCCCCACCCCGCCGACGTAACGGTGTCTTCGTCGCC
>DASXAI010000785.1:0-3313 GCA_036406775.1 Acidimicrobiales bacterium | reverse complement strand
AGGCACAGTGAAGGACGTGCACCAGGACCCGATCGTCATCCCGGGCCTGTGGGGCCTGATGTTCGGGAACGGCACGTCGGCCGGCCCCAAGACGCTGCTGTTCAGCGCCGGCATCGACCACGAGGCGCACGGGCTCTTCGGGGCGATCACCTTCGCCAACGTCTGACCGGCGTGCGGTAGACAGTCGGGATGAGCGACCCGGTCATCATCGAGGCCGCCATCAACGGCGCCACCAAGAAGTCCCACAACCCGCACGTGCCGATCAGCGAGGACGAACTGGTCGACGACGCCCACGCCTGCTTCGACGCCGGCGCCTCGATCGTGCACCACCACATCGAGGCCGTCGGCGTCAGCGGCGAGGAGGCGGCCGAGGCCTACCTCGGCGTCTGGCGTCGCGTCCTCGCCGACCGGCCCGACGCCTTGTGGTACCCGACGATCAACATCGGGCCGCCGGCCCACTGGTACGACCACATCCCGCCGCTGGCCGAGTCCGGGTCGCTCCGGCTGAGCCTGAGCGATCCCGGCTCGGTCAACCTCGGGCGCAGTCGTGACGGGCTGCCGGCGGGCTCGTTCGTGTACGCCAACAGCTTCGACGACATCGCCCACCAGTTCGCCCTGTGCCGTGACCACCGGCTCGGGGCGAGCATCGCCGTGTACGAGCCCGGCTTCCTCCGTGCCGTGCTGGCCTACCAGGCGGCCGGCGTGCTGCCGCCCGGCTGCTTCGTCAAGCTGTACCTGAGCGCCGACCGCGGCCTCTACGGCGCGCCCTTCGGGCTCCCTCCTACGCCCACGGCCTTGGCGGCGTACCGCGAGCTGTTGGGCGGCACGGGCCTGGTGTGGGCGGTCTCCGCCGTCGGCGGGGACCTCGGCCGCACAGACGTCTGTCGCGCCGCGCTCGAAGCCGGCGGCCACCTGCACGTCGGGCTGGAGTTCTACGGAGGTCAGCGGACCCCGAGCAACGTCGAGCTCGTGGCGGAGGCCGCCGATGCCTGCACCCGGGCCGGCCGGCCCGTGGCGTCGTGCGACGAGGCCGCCGCCCTGCTCGGTCTGCCCCGGGGGCGACCGGCCGGTTAGCTTCCGCACGGGTGCGCTCGCGATGGGGGTCACATGCGTCAGGCGTTGAGTGATGTCGTGGTGGTGGACCTCACGGCCGAACCGGCGGGCGCGTACTGCGCCAAGACGTTCGCCGACCTCGGGGCCGACGTCGTCAAGGTGGAGCCGCCGTCCGGCGATCCACAGCGCTCGCGGCCGGGCGCCTTCCTCCACCTGAACACCAACAAGCGCAGCGTGGTCGTTGCGGACGACCCCGCGGGGCGGGACCGGCTCGTGCGCCTCCTGGGCCGGGCCGACCTGGTGGTGCAGTCGGTGGGCCACGGCGACCTGGCGGACCACGGGTTCGACGTGGCCGAGGTCCGCCGTCGGTACCCGGGTCTCGTCGTCACCACGATCAGCGGCTTCGGCGCCGACGGCCCGTACGCCGGCTACCACTGGTCGGACCTCGTGGTCCAGGTGGCCGGTTGGTCGACGCTCCCCCTCGGGCATTCGGCTGTCGTGCCCGTGAAGCTCCCCGGCATCGTGGCCCTGTGCATGGTCGGCCACACGGCGGCGGTCGCCGCCCTCGCCGGCGTGTTGCGGGCGCGGGCGTCGGGCGCCGGTGCCCACGTCGACTGCGCCGGCTACGAGGTGTTGGGCACGCTGCCGTCGCGCGTGTGCCGCTACCTCGGTTGGGAGTACCACCACCGCGAGGCCCTGCCCCCGCCCGCCACCACGACAGCCGACACGCTGCTGCCGATGGGCGTCTTCCCGGCGGGTGACGGCTATGTGGCGATGATGTCGACGCCGCAGCAGCTCGGCGAGATGCTCACCGTGCTCGACGACGACGCGTTGCGCGAGGCCTTCGCCCGACCCGACGCCTTCGCGCGCGGTGAGACCAAGGAGGCGCTCGACGCCGCCCTCTACCCGTGGCTCCTGTCCCACACGCGAGCCGAGCTCACCGCGGCGGCCCAAGCGGCCGGCTGGCCCTTCGCCGGGGTGAACACGCCCGCCGAGGTGCTCGCCGTCGACCACTTGCACCAGCGCGGGTTCTGGGCCGAGGTCCAGGATCCCGAGCACGGCGACCTGCTCGTGCCCGGCCCGCCCTACCGGCTGGCCGAGGGAGGGTGGCGGCTGCATCGCGGCGCGCCCGCGGCGGGTGCCGACGACGGTGCGGTGGATGCCGAGCTCGACGCGCCGCGCGCCGCTGTCGTGATGCCGACCGAACGAACTGATCCGGACGCGCCGCCGCTGCGCGGCATCCGCGTGCTCGACCTCACCACGGTGTGGTCAGGCCCGTACCTGACGCAGCACTTGGCCGACCTCGGCGCCGAGGTCATCCGCGTCGAGAACCCGTCGGTCTTCCCGCCCACCACCAAGGGCTACTCACCGCGGCCACCCGACACCCGGCAGCTCGGCAGCCTGTTGTCGATGTACGCGCCGTGTGTCGACGGCCGGCCCGACCGTCCGTACAACCGGCACGCCATGAACAACTCGATCGCCCGCAACAAGCTGTCGGCCACGCTCGACCCGCGCCGGCCCGAGGCACGCGAGCTGTTGTTCCGCTTGGCCGAGCAGTCGGACGTGTTCATCGAGAACCTCAAGGCCTCGACGCTGCATCGCATGGGGATCCACGAGAGCGAGCTGCTCGACTGCAACCCGCGCCTCGTCGTCGTGCGGATCCCGCCGGCCGGCCTCACGGGGGACTGGGCCCACTACACGGGCTTCGGCGCCCAGTTCGACGGCCTCACCGGCCTGGCCTGGATCACGGGTCACCACGACAGCGAACTCGTCGAGACCCCGTCGACCACGTACATGGACGCGGCCACGGCGTCGGCCGGCGCCTTCGCCATCCTCGCCGCGCTCCACTACCGCGACGCCACCGGGCGAGGCCAACTCATCGAGCTGGCCCAGATGGAGAACGTCCTGGCCCACCTCGGCGACGTCTATGTCGATCTCCAGCTCGGCGTGGAGCCTCAGCGACTCGGCAACCGCGACCGATGGGCAGCGCCGCAAGGCATCTATCGGTGCCAGGGCGAGAACCGCTGGCTCGCCGTCACCGTGGCCGACGACGCGGCGTGGGCGGCGGCGGCGGATGTGATGGGCGACCCGGGGCTCGCCACCGACGTGCGTTTCGCCACGACGGCGGCCCGCCTGAACCATCGCGACGAGCTCGACGCCGTGCTCGGCGCGTGGGCGGCCCGACAGGACGCCGTGGAGGCGTTCCACGCCCTGCAGCGGGCGGGGGTGGCGGCGGCGCCGTTGTTCGACGACGACCTGC
>DASXAI010000784.1:0-3833 GCA_036406775.1 Acidimicrobiales bacterium | reverse complement strand
CCGGCAGCGCCCGCTCGAGGACGCCGCTGATGACGAGCAGGCGCCACGACCGAGGCGTTCCGCCCTCGAGGAGTTCGAAGAAGCGCTGGCGCGAGCTCTTCGTCCATCGGAGCGGCCCGGGCGGGATGGCCGCCAGCCAGTCGAGCACGCTGTCGCCCGGCCGCGCCGTCGAGCACGCGAGCGCGGCGTCGAGCGCCACCTCCAACGTGAGGCTGGCGGCCGGCTCGGCCACCAGCTCGACTGTGTCGTCGACGCGAATCCATCCTTCGACCGGCGCCACTGTCGTGCCGGCGGCGGCGGGCTGGCGAGCGGCGCGCAGGCGCAGCAGGCGAGCGCGCAGGACGGGCGGCGTCACGAGCGTGGTGGCCAGCACGACGAGGAGCAGCGCGGCGTACACGTCCTCGCCGAACACGGCTTGGCGCAAGCCCAGCGTGGCGAAGATGAGCCCCACCTCGCCCCGAGGGATCATGCCGATGCCGACCAGGAGCTTGTCTCCCGGAGCCCGCCACATGCCGGCGGCCGACGCCAGCTTGCCGGCGATGGCGACGAGCAAGAGCGCGCCGGCCATGCCGAGCACATAGGGGTCGGCGAACCGTCCGATCTCCGCGTCGATGCCGATCTGCAGGAAGAAGACCGGGATCAACAGATGGCCGACGGGGGTGATCTCACGGCGGATCCGTTCAGCGGGGGGGCTGCGGCCCAGCACCAGGCCGGCGACGAACGCACCGACGATGGGCGCGAGCTGGGCCAGATCGGCGAGCTCGGCGATGGCGAGGGTGAAGGCGAGCGCCACCGCCACGAGGGTTCCCGCCGACCGGCTGTAGCGGGTCACGACGGCGAACAGGGGTGGCACCAACCGAATGCCCACGGCCGTCACCACGACCAGGAAGCCGACGGCCACGACCACGATCCAGACCAGGTTGGCGATTGAGATCGTGCCCTCCGCGACGATCCGGGTGACCACAGTCAGGATCACGAGGCCGATCACGTCGTCGGCGACGGCTGCGCCCAGCACGGTGCGAGCCTCGACCGAGGCGAGCGACCGGAGGTCGCCGAAGACCCGCGCCGTGATCCCGACACTGGTCGCCGTCAGGGCCGCGGCCACGAACAGCGCCTCGTTCCTGTCCATCCCGAACGACGCGCCGACTCCCAAGCCGGCCACGAACGGCACTGCGACTCCCACCGTCGCCACCGACAACGACGCTCGACCAACCGCCCGCAGCTCCCGCAGGTCCATCTCCATGCCGACCTCGAGCAGCAAGAGGATGACGCCGAGCTCACCGAGGACGCGCAGGACGTCGTCCTGGCCGACGATGTCGAGCATCGACGGGCCCACCAGGATGCCAGCCAGGATCTCGCCCACGACAGGTGGGACACCCACCCGCTCGGAGATCTCCGCCGCCGCCTTGGCGGCCAGCAGGACGACGAGGATGTGGAGGAGGACCTCGGCGACGTCCATCGACGCGGTGGCGCCTCAGGCTGGGCGGGTGAACTCGCGGGGCGCCACCTCCAGGAGGTAGCCCCGGGACCGGACCGTACGGATCGCCAGGTCGACCTGGGTGAGCCGCCGGCGCAGACGCAGCACGTGCACGTCGAGGGCGTTGCGGCCCGGGGCGCCGTCGGGCCAGCCGGCCCGGGACAGGCTGTCCCTGCTGACCACGGCACCCATACGGTCGAGGAGCAGCCGGGTGATGCGGGCCTCGACCGGCGGGAGCGGCGCCCACGAACCGTTGTGACGGAGCACGCCGTCGTCGTCGAGACTGGGATGAACCGGTACCCGCATGCGGGCGCGCAGGGCGAGGGTGTCGAGCCGAGCCCGGACGTCGGTGTCGGCGGCCGGGATGCGGACCCAGTCCTCCAGCGGATCCTCTACCAGGGGCGGCAAGACGCCCGCTTCGAGCAAGAGGAGCCGGGGCCGGCCCTCGCGGGCGAGGCGATCGCGATGATCGGTCTCCTTGGGCCAGCGCACCACGGCGACGTCCACGGCGGCACGGTAGGCAGAGGACATTTCCCTCGTGTTTCAGAAAGGTGAACCCGGGCCGATCGGACGGGTTCTCCACGGGCACCTGCGGTTTTCGTATGATCCGGCGCCATGGCTTCCAAGCGGGCTTACCTGGATCACCTCCGCAACGTGCCGCTGTTCACGGCGTGCACCAACAAGGAGTTGGAGACGATCGCTCGTGCCACCGACGAGATCACGTTGCCCGCCGGCCACGTGCTCACCGATCAGGGCCAGACCGGTCGTGAGGCGTTCATCATCGTGGATGGTTCGGCCACCGTCCGCCGCAACGGAAAGAAAGTGGCCACCCTCGGGAAGGGTGCCGTCGTGGGCGAGCTCTCGCTGCTCGATCACGGGCCCCGCACCGCCACCGTCACCACCGACGACGAGACCACGGTGCTGGTGCTCGACCAGCGCCACTTCCTCGCCGTCCTTGACGACGTGCCCAGCCTGTCGCACAAGTTGCTGGCGGCTTTGGCGGCCAAGGTGCGCGACTTCGACCGCCAGTACTACGGCTAGGCGGCGGCACGGCGATTCGGCCCTTCGGCCGAACGGGGCAGCCGGACTAGCGTCGCCGCCGCATGAGTTCTGACGCGCCCGCTCCGACCAGCAAGTTCCGGGTCCGGCCGCATCACGTCGTGATCGGCGTGGGGATTGCCTTCGCGGTGCTGACGCTCGCCTCGGGCATCGCTGGGGGGCTGGAGGGATGGGAGGACGACTCGCCCATCACCCGGGAGGTGTTCGGCGGCATCCCGGGCGCCCTCCAGGTCGCCTTCTACACACTCACCCCGGTGCTGCTGGTGTACGGCGCCTTCGCCTTTGCCGACCGGGTGAAGAACTGGGAGCGCGGCGGCCCCGACCGGCGCAACCTCACGCCCACCAACGCCAAGCGCCGCATCGCCGACTTCCGAGCCGGCGCCTACATGCGGACCCTGCTGCGGGACCCCGCCGCCGGGCTCATGCATTCGATGATCTACTTCGCGTTCCTGGTGCTGCTGGGCGTCACCACGGTGCTCGAGATCGACCATCAGCTCCCGGAGGACTGGAAGTTCCTCCACGGGCAGACGTACCAGGCCTTCAGCTTCATCGGCGATCTGGCCGGCGCGGTCTTCGTGGTGGGCATCGTGTGGGCCCTGCTGCGCCGGTACGTACAACGGCCGTACCGGATCCGCATCAAGACGAAGCCCGAGCACGCTGTGATCCTGGGCGTGTTCCTCGTCATCGGCGTCACCGGCTTCCTGACGGAGATGTTCCGGATCGCCCTGGCGGGGACGCCCGACTTCGAGAAGTGGAGCTTCATCGGGTACCCGCTCGCCACGCTGGTCGACGGCGTGAACCCGTCCGACCTCGACACCTGGCACCAGTCGATGTGGGTCGTGCACGTCGTGGCGTTCTTCGCCTTCCTCGTGATCCTGCCCATCACGATGATCCGGCACATGTTCACGTCGCCGCTGAACATGTTCCTGCGCGACCGGCAGCGGCCCAAGGGCGCGATGAAGCCGCTGCCGATCCTCACCGAGACGTCGCTCGAGTCCTTCGGCGTGGCCCGGGTCGAGGACTTCACGTGGAAGCAGCTGCTCGACCTCGATGCCTGCACGATGTGCGGACGGTGCACGTCGGTGTGCCCGGCCCACGCCACGGGCAAGCCGCTCGATCCCCGGGAGATCGTGCTGAAGTCGGGAGAGGTCATGGCGGCCACGGGCGACCCGGTGGTGACGCCGCCGATCGGCGTCGACCGTGAGATCACGGTGTCGGCCGACTCGGTCTTCGAGCGGATCACGCCCGACGAGATCTGGTCGTGCACGTCCTGCAAGGCGTGCGACGAGATCTGCCC
>DASXAI010000783.1:0-3307 GCA_036406775.1 Acidimicrobiales bacterium | reverse complement strand
AAGGACCGGCGGCTGTGGTTGAGCCGTTCCTGGTCCACCCGCGCCCGTCGGCCGGGCGAGGCGGCCGACGCGTACCGCTTCGTCGACCGGGCTACGTTCGAGGCCAGGGTCGACGCCGGCGGGTTCCTCGAGTGGGCGCCGTTCCTCGACTACCTCCAGGGCACCCCGACGCCGGACCCGCCGCCCGGCCAGGACGTGCTGCTCGAGATCGACGTGCAGGGCGGTCGCCAGGTGCGCGAGCGCTACCCCGACGCGCTCCTGATCTTCCTCGACGCGCCGTCGCCCGAGGTGCAGCGGGCGCGACTCGAGGGCCGGGGCGACACGCCGGAGCGCATCGCCCAGCGCATCGCGCTGGCCGAGCGCGAGCGCGCCGACGCCCGCGAGCTCGGCGCCACCTTCGTGATCAACGACGACCTCGACCGCGCCGTCGACGAGGTCGCCGCCGTCATCGCCGCGGCCCGAACCCCCCCGACCACCTGAGCAGCACACGCCTGGGTTGGGGGTGCGCGAGGGGGGCGGCGCCGCCGGCCCCAGCAGAGAGCAGTCAGCGCGGCCGTCGGCCGCTCCACTCGGCTCGCTCGCCAACCTCCGGTTGGCGAGCGATCAGCCGAAGGCTGTGAAGAACCCGGCGAAGTCGGACTTCGAGCGCGAGTGGGTGATGATCTCGCTGTCCATGCCGCTGTTGCCGTCGACGGTCTGGATCGAGTCGCCATCGACCGAGGCGATGATGCAGTGGTGCTGGTGGGCGTCGAAGTAGCCGACGTCGCCCGCCTTCGGATGGTGGGTCTGCTGGACGCCGCCCACCCCCGTGATGCCCACGCCCATCTGCCAGGTGCCGACCGAGGCGCCGCCCTGGATCAGGCAGTAGGTGGCGAAGATGCCGCACCACGAGGGCAGGTGGCCCTGCTCGTGGCCCGTGTAGTACTTCACGACGTCGTCGGACCAGACCCCCGGCGCCGCGGTCTGGAAGATCTGCAGGAGCGTCTCCCAGCCCACCCGGGTGTGCTTGCCGGTCTCGTCAGCATCGCCCGCGGCGTGGGCGTGCACCGTCCCCACCAGGCTGTTCGCCCAGGCCACGACGTTGTCGCGGATGCCCTGGTTGGGATCGCTCTGGTCTCCGGACGGATCGCCGGAGGACTCGTCGGCGTACGGATCGTCAGACATGCCCGCAGGATCGCGAACCCGCGGTCCGGTCGGCACCGCCCGTTGCGCCTCTCTTCGGGCACTGCCCACCGCCCGATGGGGCAAGGCATGTTCGTCTGAAGCGGCCTGGCCTTGCTACCCTGGTCAGCCGGTCATCGCCGCCCGTCGCGTCCGCAGCAGCACGCGACTGGTGCGGCCGCCGTCCCGTCCGTCGCCCCCGAGGTGCACACCGCCGATGCCCAGCCGCCACGACACGATGATGAACCCGGCGATCGAGGAGCTCCTCGATCGAGCCGGGAGCAAGTTCTCCCTGGTCACGTTGGGCGCCAAGCGGGCGCGACAGATCAACTCGTACTTCGGCCAGCTGGGTGAGGGCCTCGGCGCCATCGTCCCGCCCCAGGTCACCTCCGTCGCTCGCAAGCCGCTGTCGATCGCCTTCGAGGAGATCGCGGCGGGGAAGATCGAAGGGGTCGAGCTCCCCGACGAGGAAGCGACCGACGAGGCCGAGCCGGCCGAGTAGGTCGGGCACGGACCGGATGGTCACGGGCGAGGACCGGTCGCCGCTCGCCGGGAGCCGGGTGGTCCTCGGCGTCACCGGCGGGATCGCCGCCTACAAGGCGGTCGAGCTGTGCCGCCGCCTCGTCGATGCCGGCGCCCACGTGGTGCCGGTGCTCACCGAGGGGGCGACCCGCTTCGTCGGCGTCACCACGTTCTCGGCGCTCGCCTCCGAGCCGGCCCGCACGTCACTGTTCGACGACGCCGACCCGATCCCGCACACGCGCCTCGGGCAGTCGGCCGACCTCGTGGTCGTCGCCCCCGCCACGGCTCGCCTGATCGGCTCGTACACCGCCGGGATCTCCGACGACCTGCTCACCGCCACGCTGCTCGCCACCCGGGCGCCCGTCGTCGTCTGCCCGGCCATGCACACCGAGATGTGGGAGCACCCCGCGGTGCAGGACAACCTGCGCGTCCTCGCGGGCCGGGGCGTGGTGATCGTGCCGCCCGACGAGGGTCGCCTCGCCGGAGGCGACATCGGCGCCGGCCGCCTGGCCGATCCCGCGACGATCTTCGAGGCCCTCGAGCGGGTGTTCATCCCCGCCGACCTCGCCGGACTCCGCGTGCTCGTCACCGCGGGCGGAACTCGTGAGCCCATCGACCCGGTGCGGTTCATCTCGAACCGGTCCTCGGGGAAGCAGGGCCACGCCATCGCCGAGGAGGCCGCGGCGCGAGGCGCCAAGGTCACCCTCGTCACCACGGTCGAGCGACCGGCGCCGGCCGCCGTCGACGTCGTGCGGGTCGCGACCGCGGCCGAGATGGAGCAGGCCGTGCTGGCTCGAGCCGACGCGAGCGACGTCATCGTCATGGCCGCCGCCGTGGCCGACTTCCGTCCCGTCGTGGTCGCCGACCAGAAGCTGAAGAAGGCCGCCGGCGTGCCCGAGATCGTGCTCGAGCCCACCGTCGACATCCTCGCCGCGTTGGGTTCGCGCAAGCGCCCGGGTCAGACGCTCGTCGGGTTCGCGGCGGAGACCGCCGACGTGCGCGCCAACGCCGCCGACAAGCTGGCGCGCAAGGGGGCCGACCTGCTGGTCGCCAACGACGTCTCGGCTCCCGGCGTCGGCTTCGAGCACGACACCAACCAGGTCACGATCGTGTCGACGTCGGCCGAAGATCTCCACGTGGCGCTGAGCGGCAAGCGGGCCGTGGCCCGGGCCGTGCTCGACGCCGTCATCAAGCACAGGAGCAGTCAGTGAGCAACCGCTTCACGTTCACGTCCGAGTCGGTCACCGAGGGCCATCCCGACAAGATGGCCGACCAGATCTCCGACGCCATCCTCGACGCCATCATGGCGGTCGACCCCATGGGGCGGGTGGCGTGCGAGACCCTCGTCACCACGGGACTGGCCATCGTCGCCGGTGAGATCACCACCGAGGCCTACGTCGAGATCCCGAAGATCGTGCGCGACACGATCACCGGCATCGGCTACGACCGCGAGTCGTTCGGCTTCGACGGGCACACGTGCGGCGTGATGGTGTCGATCGACGAGCAGTCGCCCGACATCGCCCAGGGCGTGAACACGGCCTACGAGACCCGCACGGGCACGTCGGGCGAGGACATCCTCAACTCCCAGGGCGCGGGCGACCAGGGCATGATGTTCGGCTACGCC
>DASXAI010000782.1:0-8232 GCA_036406775.1 Acidimicrobiales bacterium | reverse complement strand
AGTACCGTCGCTCGACACCAAGCGCGACTGGTTGGGCGCGTACGGGCTCGTGACGTCGACATTGGGGATCTGGTCGACGGTGGCGAAGTAGACGCTCATCGGATCCTTCACCGCCGGCTGCTGCACGCCGACGGGTGCCTTGAACACGATCTGGCCGATCTGGCCGCCGCCCTTGCCGGCGAACTTGGCCTCGAGGATGTCGCGGCCGCGGGCGCTCTCGACGTTCGGCAGCTTGAACTGCTGCGCGAAGTCGCTGCCCGCTGAGGTGGCGACGACGCCGAAGCCGACGACAGCGGCGATCCACGCGACGAGGACGATGACGCGGTGGTTGTGGCACCAACGGCCGACGCGACCGAGCATGGGGAAGTGACCTCTCGAGTTCGGGGGGACGGGGCGCGCGAGCGCTCCGACGACGTTAGGACGAATTCCGAAACGAGACGTTGCACATTTGGGATCCTCATCGGTGGCGTGCGTCACATCGGGAGCGAGGGGCGGTTTCCGGGCCGGCGATGGGCGGTCCTACGCTGGGCCGGCGCATCGAGCTCGAGGGGAAGTCACATGCCTGAAGCCGTCATCGTCGCCACCGCCCGCAGCCCCATCGGCCGGGCCGGGAAGGGCTCGCTCACGTCGATCCGAGCCGACGACCTGGCCGCCCAGCTGCTGGGCGCCGTCATGGAGAAGGTGCCGGCGCTGCCGCCCGAACAGGTCGAGGACGTGATCATGGGCTGCGCTCAGCCCGCCGGGGAGCACGGCCACAACGTGGCACGCGTGACGGCCATCCTGGCGGGCCTCGGCCACGTGCCGGGCGTGACGGTGAACCGCTACTGCTCGTCGAGCCTGCAGACGATCCGCATGGCGGCCCACGCCATCCGGGCTGGTGAAGGCGACGTGTTCATCGCCGCCGGCGTCGAGTGCGTGAGTCGCTACGGCTCCGGCGCATCCGACACGCCGGGATCCACCAACCCGGTCTTCAACGAGGCCCGGGAGCGCAGCACGCTGCGGGCCAACGGCGGCCAGCCGGCGTGGACACCGCCGGAGGGTCTCCCCGACATCTACATCGCGATGGGACAGACGGCCGAGAACGTGCGCGAGCTCGAAGGCGTCACCCGGCGGGAGATGGACGAGTTCGCGACGCTCTCGCAGAACCGGGCCGTCGAGAGCGCCGAGAACGGTTTCTTCGAGCGCGAGATCACGCCGGTGACGCTCCCCGACGGCACGGTCGTCTCCAAGGACGACGGCCCGCGGCCCGGCACCACGGTGGAGAAGCTGGCTGAGCTGAAGGCGGTCTTCCGGCCCGACGGCGAGGTGACAGCCGGGAACTCGTGTCCGCTCAACGACGGGGCCGCCGCCGTCGTCGTCATGAGCGACGAGCGCGCTCGTGAACTCGGGATCACGCCGCTGGCGCGCGTGGTGGCGTCGGCGGTGTCGGCCCTGAACCCGGAGATCATGGGACTCGGCCCGATCGAGGCGTGCCGGGCCGCGCTCAAGCGGGCGGGCATGACAATCGACGACGTCGACCTCGTGGAGATCAACGAGGCCTTTGCGGCCCAGGTCGTCCCCAGCGCCAAGCACCTCGGCATCTCGTGGGACAAGCTGAACGTGCACGGGGGCGCCATCGCCCTCGGCCATCCATTCGGCATGACCGGGGCGCGCATCATGACCACGCTCCTCAACGGGCTGGAGACCTCCGGTGGCACCATCGGGCTCGAGAGCATGTGCGTCGGCGGGGGCCAGGGCATGGCCATGATCGTCGAGCGGCTGAACTGACGCCCCGCATCAGTTGTCGGCGCAGACCGCGGCCAGGCTCGAGATAGCGGTGCCGCGCCGGGGCTCCCGCACGGCGTGCTGGTCGTAGCCGTTGGTGCAGTAGCCCAGCGACAGCCCGGTGGCGGGGTCGGCCCACGCCAGCTGGCCGCCGGCGCCGTTGTGCCCGAAGGCGCCCGGTGACACCGTGCGGCCGAGCCCACGGATGTTGCTGTAGCCGTCGTTGCCGGCGAGGATGAGCCCGAGGCTGCGGTTGGCCGCGATGCCCGTCCACCGCTCGGGCAGGTGGTTGCGGACCACCGAGGTGGCGTCGGCCAGCACGTCGGGCTTCCACATCTCACCCGGGTTGTGCAGCAGCGCCTGGTAGTAGAGGGCGAGGTCGCACGCCCGCATGGCGCCGCCGCCGCCGGGTACGCCGACAGCGATGGTGGCCGGGTCGTTGAAGCGCAGGATCGCCTCCGGCGTCACTTCGGTCTCGGGAAGGTCGTCGACGCCGAACGTCGCCTTGATCTCCTCGGCGGTGGCCGGCTCGCCGACGAGCACGACGGGCGCGATGCCGTCCTGCTCGTCGGGCTCGAGGCCCAGCACACGCGGCAGTCCGGCCGGAGTCGTGACGCGATCGGCCACGACGTCGCGGTAGTCGGTCCCCGTGACGGCGTCGATGATGGCGGCGAGCACCCAGTGGGCCGACGTCGGGTGGTACTCGTACGACGAGCCGGGCTCCCAGTTCAGGTGCCAGCGGCCGAAGGCCTCGAGCCGCCCGGCCGGGGTCGCCCACTGCGGTGGCCCGAGCGGGGCGTGGGGGAAGCCGCTCGTGTGCAGCATGACCTGTTCGACGGTGATGATGTCCTTGCCGTTGGTGCCGAACTCGGGGACGTACTCCACGACGCGCTGGCCGACGTCGACGAGGCCGTCGCCGATGAGGGCCCACATGGCGCCGGCGACGAAGGCCTTGGTGCACGAGAACACCGCGTAGCGCGTGTCAGTGGTGGCGTCGCCGAAGGCCTGGAACTCGATGAGCTCGCCGTCGCGCGCCAGCGCGACCTGAGACGACGGCAGAAACCCGTCATCCACCTCGCGACGGGCGCGCGCGACGAGGGCAGCCACCTTCTCGTTGTCGATCCCCATGGCGCTGCACTGTACGTCCCGCTCTCGCCCGGTACCTTGGCGAGGTCATGCCGCGCGTCCCCCGTCCGCCGCGATGGCTCTCGATCGGCGTCGCCGTCGTGGCCTGTGCCGCCTTGTTCGGCGGCATCAGCCTGGTCGGGGGCCAGGCCGCCACCGCTCCCAGCAGCGCGCCACCGGCCGACCCCGGCTCGTCGTCAGACGGGGCGCCGCCGACCACGAGCACGACCTCGAAGGATCACCCCTTCACGGCGTCGCCTGCGCCCAGCACCACCACGACGGTGCTGTCGCCGCTCGGGACCAAGGTGGCGATGGTGGGCGACTCGCTCACTGAGGGCGTCCGTACCCGCCTGCCTCCACTGGCGACCCAGTACGGGTTCGACGTCAAGATCGACGCCCAACAGGGCCGAGACATCGAGGCCGGCCTCGCGCCGCTGTCGAAGCTCGGGCCCAACCGCGACCTCGTGGTGGTGGCACTCGGGACGAACGACGCCCGCGCCAGCCTCACCGTCCCCGTCGCGCAATCTCGTATCGAGCAGATGCTGGCGCTGATCGGCGACAAGACGCCGGTGCTGTGGGTCAACATCTACCGGTCCGACACGAAGGACGCCTCAGCGGCGGCCCATCGCTTCGATCTCGCCCTCGAGGCCGAAGCCGCGGCCCGGCCCAACCTCACCGTGCTCGACTGGTCCTCCTACATCCAGGGGCGCAAGGACCTGATGGGCAAGGACGGCATCCATCTGACGTCGGCCGGCTACGACGACCGGGCGGCGTGGTTGGCCCGCGCCATCGCCGACGAGCTGCGGCTGCCGGTGCCCGCAGCGCCGACCAACGAGCGGTAGATAGGCCGGCTGCGGTCGCGGTGAGCCAGCGACCGCCAGGCGCCGATGCCGGCGGCGCCGATGCAGGCGGCCGCGCCCGTGGCGAGCGCCCAGCGGGGGCCGACGACCTGACCGATGTAGCCGACGATCGGGCCGCCGATGGGCGTGCTGCCCAGGAACGCCACCGTCCACATCGCCATGACACGGCCGCGCATGGCGGGCTCGGCCGCCAGTTGCAGCGTGGTGTTGGCGCGCGCCAGGAACGTGATGTTGACCACGCCGACGAGCACGAGAGCGGCGAGGGCGATCGGCAGCGTTGGTGAGATGGCGACGAGAGCGATGGCGAGACCGAACACGAACGAGACCCTCACCAGCGGCCCCAGACCGAAGCGGCTCGTGCTGGCGACGACCAGCCCGCCGGCCACGGCGCCCACACCCATCGCCGCGCTCATCAGCCCGTAGGTGCCGGCGTCGCCGTCGAAGCCGTACTTGGCCAGCACCGGCAGGATCACCTGGAATTCGTAGGCGAAGGTGCCGATGAGCGCCATCATCACGAGCGGGGTCCGCAGGTTCGGCTCGTGCCACACGTACCGGAAGCCCTCGCGCACCTGGCCCTTGGCGCGCGGGGCGATCACCTTGGGGATCATGGTCTCGCGGTCCATCAGCAACAGCGCGACGATCACGGCGGCGTACGAGGCCGCGTTCAGCAGGAAGCACGGGCCCACGCCCACGAGGGCGATGGTGAGGGCGGCGATCGACGGACCCACGACGCGCGCCGCGTTGAGGTTGACGCTGTTGAGCGTGATGGCGTTGCTGAGGAGCTCGGGGCCGACGAGCTCGAGCACGATCGTCTGGCGCGCCGGGTTGTCGACGACGGTGACGACGCCCAGGATCACGGCGAGGGCAAACACCATCCACACCTGCACGACACCCGTGATGGTGAGCACGCCGAGCACGGCGGCGAGGATGCCGGCGGCGAACTGCGTGATGGCGAGCAGACGACGGGTGTCGAAGCGGTCGACCACGACGCCGCCCAGCGGACCGAGGAAGAGCACGGGCACGAACTGGGCCGCCGTGATGAAGCCCAGCATCGTGCTGCTGCCTGTGAGCTCGAGCACGAGCCAGCCCTGCGCGACCTGCTGCATCCACGTGCCGGCCATCGACACCGTCTGGCCGGCCATGTAGAGCCGGAAGTTGCGGGACTGACGGATCGAGGCGAACGTCGCGCGGGCGCGGCCCTTCATCGCTCGCCTTCGTCGGCCAGCGCCCGCAGGAGCGGCAGGGCGGTGGCGAGGGCGGCGCGGGCGTCGGGGTCGAGGGCGCCGAGGCGTTGCTCGAGGAAGGCGTCGCGGTCGGACCGGATGCGCACGAGGCGCTCACGGCCCTCGGCCGTCAGCGTGATGCGCGCCGCCCGGCGGTCGGCCTCGTCGGCGGCCCGGGTCACGAGGCCGAGGGTCTCGAGATGGGCGACGATCTTGGTGAGCGTCGGTCCGGTGACGCCCTCGGCCGCGGCCAGGTCGCCCAGCCGCACGGGCCCGAGCCGCTCGACCGACGCCAGGGCCGACACCTGCGACGACGACAGCCCGCCCAGCTGCACCTGGCGCAGCTTGCGGGCCAGGCGGCCGACGGCCAGCCGGAGGTCGGCGGCCAGCGCCTCCTCGGTCTCCGTCTGTGCTCCCGGGCCCGCCATCATGGTTAGCAAGCCTAACGAAATTTCGACTGCTCCCGCCCGTTTTCGCGTCGCTGCGGTGTCGTATATCCCGCCCAGTTTCGTCAGAACCGCAGGACGGCGTCCGAGAGGGCGGGCCAGGCGGTGAGGGCCCAGGGGCCGAAGTCGCGGTCGGTGAGGGTGATGAGGGCGCGCCCGGCCACCGGGTCGACCCAGAGGAAGCAACCCGAGCCGCCGAAGTGGCCGTAGGTGGCGGGGGAGTTGGCGGCGCCGGTCCAGTGGGGCTGCTTGTGGTTGCGCAGTTCGAAGCCCAGGCCCCAGTCGAGCGGATCGAAGCGGCCGATGTCCGGCAGCTTGCCGGCGAGGCCCGGGAACTGGACGGTGGTCGCCTCCGCCAGCGTCGCCGCGGTGATGAGCGTGGGCGCGAACAACTCGGCCGCGAAGCGGGCCAGGTCGTCAACGGTGCTGTGGAGCCGGTGGGCGGGCGACCCGTGGAGCGTTGACGAGCCCATCGCAAGCGGTGTCAGGACGCCGTCGGCGAGGTACGTCGCGAACGGCACGCCGCTGGCCGCCTCGACGTGAGCGGCAAGTACCTCGATCCCGGTGTTGGAGTAGATGCGCCGGCGCCCGGGCCGCGTGATCGGGTCCGGCCCGGTGAAGCCGTAGCCGGCGGCGTGGGCCAGCAGATGGCGCACCGTGGCGCCCGGCGGGCCGGCCGGCTCGTCCAGCGCCACCGTCCCCTCCTCCACCGCGAACAACACGGCGTAGGTCGTCAGCAGCTTCGTGACCGACGCGATCCGGAACACGGCGTCGGTCGGTCCATGGGTCGCGGCGCGCCCGCCGTCGGCGTCGACGACGGTGGCCGCCACTGTGGACGCGCCCCAGCCATCGATCTGTGCCAGCACGTCCATCGCCGGGTGACGTTAGGGCGCAGTAACGGTGACGGCCGTCGACTCGTCGCCGGCGTTCACCCGGTACAGCAACAGCACGCCGGTCTCACTGCTCGGCCCGCCGTTGGCGTTGGCCTGCAGCGTGGCCGTGACGCCTGGCGACTTGGCCGGCACCACGAACGTCGCCCCGTCGGCGATCGAGTACCTCGGCTGGCCGACCGTGTACGACATGTTCTCGACGGTGTCCTCGAGCTTCCCGGTGAAGTAGCGGTCGAAGGCCAACACGCGGAACGTGAACGTCTGGCCCGGCCTGAGGCCGAGGACGGCGAGCGGCGCGCTGAACACCTGATTGGCGGAATCGGTGTCGGCGTCGACGGGTCCCTGCCGGGCGGGCGTGGTGCTGGGCCCGGCGAACACGTACGCCCGTCCGTCGACCGGCTTGAAGGAGTTGAAGTCGTCGTTGTAGACGACGTGGTCGAAGCTGCCGTCGCCGTCGCTGTCGATCTCGACCCGCAGGAGCGCAGGCACGTTGGGGGTGGGCCGGCGGTCGTACTGGGTGATGGCGAACTGCAGCGAGTCGCCGGCGGTGCGGACACCGATACGGGCCAGGTCGATGGCGGCCTCGTTCGATCCCGGGCTCCCGGCCTTGCCCGGCGCCGGCGTCGGCAGCTGTGGGCTCGTGCCCGTGAGCGAGAAGGCGTCGACGACGCCCGCCTCCACGCCCATGTTCCTCAGCGTGAGGGCGGCCGTGCCCGACGCGTCGAGGCTGACTGACGACGGTGAGGTCACGACCGAGGCGGCCCGCTTCGGCAGCGTCTGCCAGCCCACCGTGGCAGCCACGCCGGCGCTCGTGCGGACGGTGAGGTATCCATCGAACTCGACGCTGTCGAGGAAGCGGCCGTCGTTGCCCTTGGCGCCGGCGAGCGCGAAGTCGGTCTCGCGGTCGAAGTACGGCCACGCCGGCAGCTTCTCGGGCGTCACGATGAACACCACGGGCACCGAGCTCTGCGCGCCGGCGGCGACGGTGACCGACGACGGGGCGAACAGCGTGATGGCGCCCGACTTGGCGTCGGCCGGATCGCGGAAGCCGAGCTGCATGGTGTAGCTCTGTTGGCGGCTGGACGAGTTGCGGATCGTGACTCGCTTCAGGACGTACTTGCGGCCGGGCACCGCCTGCACGCCGAGCGACACGTTGCCGTCGCCGTTGGCGGGATCGCCCACCTGCGTGTTGGCGTGGGCGGCGTCGAACGGACGGACTTCACCGCCGCCGATGCGAGAGACAGGGGTCGCACGGAGGTTGCCGTCGAGGTCGGCGGTGCGGTTGGCGGTGTCCGCCGTACCGATGAGCCGTTCCTTGATGGCGGCCGGGTCCTCGTCGGGATGGGCCTGGCGCAGGAGCGCGGCGGCCGCCGCCACCACCGGCGTGGCCCCGGAGGTGCCGCTGAAGGGCCGTTCGACGGTACCGGAACCAGCCACGGCGGACGTCCACGCGCCCGGCGCACCCACGTCGGGCTTGACGGCGCCGCCGATCTGCGACGGCCCGCGCGACGACGTGTCGGCCATCGTGTTGGCGAGCGAGATCCGGTCGGCAGGATCGATGCTCACCTGCACCGGCCCCGACGCCATCGCCGTCTTCAGCAGCGTGCCGTTGGCGAGGCTGATGAACAGCGCCGGCACGCGCGGGTCACCGAGCCCCAGGTTGAGTTGCGGCGGCACCTCGTCGCGGTCGTCGACGAGGATCACGGCGAGGGCGCCCGCATCCGCCGCGTTCGACGTCTTGAGACTGGCGTCGCAGGTGCCGCGGTCGATGACGGCGACGGTGGCCGTGCTCGGGTTGAAGTTCGAGAAGTTGGACGGATCGCAGCCCAGGCTGGCCGGGGTGCCGGTGGGGCCGACGGCTCCGGTGGGCACGGCCAACTGGCCCGAGACGACGTCGGCCGGCGCCGGCGACCACGTCTGGGGG
>DASXAI010000781.1:0-1883 GCA_036406775.1 Acidimicrobiales bacterium | reverse complement strand
CTTGCCGTTCGTCTTCGACCGCTACACCCTGGCCGGTACCGTCGACATCGCACACTCGGAGGGTGACGAGGTCGTGATCAGGCCCGAGTCGCGGCAGGTGCGTTCGGTGTATCCGCTCTGGGGCAGCATCCAGAACTTCCCCTAGTCCCACGAGACGGCTCGCCTGGTGGCTCCCTCACATCCGGTGCGACCGACTCACCTGCCCACGACTGGTGGAGACGATGGGACTCGAACCCACGACCTTCTGCGTGCAAAGCAGACGCTCTCGCCAACTGAGCTACGTCCCCGGCGTCTACCAGTCTGCCAGGCGAGCCGGTCGAAGAGGCCTCCATGCGCTTGTGTCGGCTCACGGTGCGGATTCCGCCCCAACGGGCGCCACGGGCGCAATCAGGAGGTGCGGGCGGCGCCGCGGTCAGCCGGCGCGGCGGAAGACCTGTCGGTAGGCCAGCGGGGGCGTGCCCACCACACGGGCGAAGTGGAGGCGCAGCGTGGCCGCCGCCCCGAATCCGGCGCGACGCGCGACGAGCTCGACCGGGAGGTCGGTGCGTTCGAGCAGGCGCTGGGCCAGGACCACCCGCTGCGTGAGCAGCCACTGCAGCGGCGTGGTGCCGGTGCTCGCCTTGAACCGGCGGGCGAAGGTACGGGGCGACATGGCGGCCCGACGGGCGAGCCGTTCGACCGTGAGGTCCTGGTCGAGGTGGTTGACGGCCCAGTCGAGGGTGGGGCCGAGCTCACCGTCGGCGCCGGGCCGCTCGGGGACCGGTGCCTCCACGTACTGGGCCTGGCCGCCGTCGCGGTGGGCGGGCACGACCATGCGCCGGGCGACCGTGTTGGCGACCTCGGCGCCGTGGTCGAGCCGAACGAAGTGCAGGCAGAGGTCGATGGCGGCGGCGGTGCCGGCCGAGGTCCACACGCCCTCGTCCCCCACGTACAGCACGCCCGGCTCGACGTCGATGGCCGGGTACTGCGCCGCCAGCTGCCGGGCGTACATCCAGTGCGTCGTCGCCCTGCGCCCGTGGAGCAGGCCGGCGGCGGCGAGGATGAAGGCACCCGAGCACAACGACGCCAAGCGGGCGCCGCGGCGGTGGGCCCGCCTCAGCTCGGCCCGCACGGGCTCGGGCACGACCGCCGTGGTGGGATCCGGCCAGCCGGGCAGGACGATCGTGTCGGCCCAACGCAGCGTGGCGAGCCGGTAGGGCGTGTCGAACGACAACCCGCCGCCGCCATTGGTTGCGAACGGCGGCTCGTCGTACGAGCACAGCCGGAGGTCGTAGGACGGGACGCCGGCGTCGCGGCGGTCGAGGCCGAAAACCTCGCACGCCACCGCCGTCTCGAACACGGAGACGGGCGGAAAGACGAGAACGGCAACGCGGTGGGCTCGAGCCATGGCAGGAACCTAGCGCGCATGGCCACTCCTGCCAGCGGGCAGCCGACCGGCGCGACCGGTACGGTGCCGGCGTGCGCGTCGTCTACTCCCCCGAGCATCGACGCCACGACCCCTGGTGCGAGATCCAGACGGGCGAGGCAGTACCGCCGATCGAGTCGCCGGCGCGGGCCGAAGCCATCCGGCGCGTGCTCGACGCCGATCCCGCCTTCCAGCTCACGCTCCCGACACACCACGGCACCGCCCCGTTGGCCGCGGTGCACGACGCTGACTACTTGGGCTTCCTCGAACGGTGTTGGGACGATTGGGCCCAGGCGCTGCCGAATCAACGCCAGGCGATCCCCGACTCGTTCCCGAATCCGGCGTTGCGAGCCGGCATGGGGCCAAGTCGGGCGCCCACCGGCGCCATCGCTCGGCTCAGCTTCTATGCCTTCGACACCGCCACCGTCGTCGTCCCCGGCACGTATGCCGCCGCCCGTGCCGCAGCCGACGTCGCCCT
>DASXAI010000780.1:0-7422 GCA_036406775.1 Acidimicrobiales bacterium | reverse complement strand
ATTGAGCTGAAGCAGCAAGCGCAGCGGGCCGCGACGGTTCCTGCACCCTTCGACGCCAGCTTCACGGATGTGGCCCGGGTGGCGTCTCGCCGGCACGTCGCCGGGACGCTCGAGCGTGCCGTCGATCTTGAGGGGGAGTTGTCGTACCGGCGTGGCTGACTCCGCCAGCGTGCAGCCGTCGGCGGCCGAGGCTGCCCGCTGGTTGGCCAAAGCCGAGGAGGACCTTGCAGTGGCGCAGCTTCTCGTGCAGTCCGATTCACCTGTGCGTTGGGCGGCGTGCTTTCACAGCCATCAGGCGGCTGGAAGGCCCGAACCATGCGGCGTGCCGTCTACTGATGTGGTCATGAAAGGTTGGTGAGTTTCACCTGCCGACACGCTGACAAGGATGAGGCCGCTGATTCCCTTCCGGCTAGCCGACGCCGCTCGGACAAGCCACAAGCTCCGAAGGTGAGCAGGTAGGTGAGCACTGGGATCACGACCTAGCCGGTCCGGTGGTCTCCGCGGCGACGTCATCGAGCCATGCCTGCCACTCCTTCTGCAGCTGCTCCGCCTGGGCCGGGGCGTCGGCACCGAACAGGAAGCCGGCCACGAATACTCCGGTGCTCTCGGCCTGGTAGGCGTAGAACGACAGCAGGCCTCGCACCGGCTGCTCGAGGCGCACGAGGAAGTGGCTCGGGATCGAGCGTTCGACGACGCCGGTGGCGCCGAGGAGCGTCGCAGGCGACCCGACGGGGCCGATGCCGAGCCGGGCGCGGAAGCCGTCGATCGCCTCCTCGGGCGAGCCACCGACAGTCGCGCCGGCGTGCAAGGAGGTCGCTGTCTCGCCCGAGAAGTGGGCCACGTACAGGCGCAGGTTGTCGAGCATGGCCGCCCAGCCACGAGTCATCTCGGCGAAGAACTCGTTCTCCCACTCGGCGCCGGTGCCGTACGCGCTGGTGACGACGTGGACGACGCACGTGCCGCCCGAACGGGCCTCGACGAGGAACTCGCTGACGAGCGGGGTGACGTCGGCGCCGGCGTGGCCGGACAGGCTCGCCCAGTCCTCCTCGTAGGCGATCCGACGCTGCGGCTCGTAGACGGTGACCCTGCCGACGGACTCCATCTCCGGGCCCATCTCGAACCGGACGCGGCCGCCCTCGCGCGGCTCGAGCTCGGTCGGCATCATCCAGCCGCTGATCCCCTCCGCCGTGGCGATCGCGTGCCACACCTGCTCGGCCGTGCCCGGGACCGTGAGCTCGGCTTCGAAGCGGTGCTGGACGTCTCGTGTGCTCATGACTTCTCCTCAGTGGGTTGTTCGGTGGACGGTCCCGGCGACGCGAACGCATCGCCCGGCGATGGGTGAGAGGCGACGATGAGCCGGTGAGGCCGGCCGGAGTCGTCGTGGTAGCGGGCGACGAGGGCAAGGACGGCGGCGGACAGCTCGTCGGCGAACCTCGCCCGGTCAGCGGCCGATGCGAAGCGAACCTCTGCGTCGAGCGCGAACGTCGGCAGCCGCAAGCCGTCGGTCTCCACGACACGGGCCAGCGTCGCCACCTCCTGCACGGTGCGTCCGGCGAGCGAGATCAGGTAGTCGGCGGAGAGCTGATCGGCGACGTGCTCCGGCCGCGCCCCGCTCGCGTCGATGGCGGCGGGGGAGACCACGTAGCTCGCCGCGGTGACACGCAGGACCCGCTCGGCGATCCCGCCCCGCATCCGGACTTCGGCCAGCTCGACCAGGCCGTGCGCCTCCAGCTGGCGGAGGTGGTAGTTGACCTTCTGGCGGGCGATGCCGACCTTCGTCGCCATGGCACCCGCCGACGCCGGCTCGTCACGCAACTCGGCGAGCAGGCGCGAGCGGACCGGGTCCAGCGCGACGGCGGCCGCCCTGGGGTCGTCGATCACGTCCACCTGGCGCATGCCGCCCACCATCGCGCTTGACAACTTTTCTTGTCAAGAGATCCGGCGATGTCGCGTGGCGCCGCCCTGCCTGTGGCCAACGATCGAAGGCGTAGGCAGCGAGCTCGTCACGGTCCATGTCCGCGCCCTGAGCCATCACTGACTCGAACTGGGTCAGCTGGCGCATACGGTCGAATCCGCGCCGTCGAGGGCGGTAGACGGCCGGATGACTCCATGGTGGGTGGTATGCGTCGAGGTGGCCGTAGATGACGGCGGCTTCCTCGAGGCGGTCAGCCACGGCGAACCAAGCCGGCCGCCGTTCCGATCACCAGCCACGTGACCTTTCCTGAGCTCCATCGTCTCGATGTCGGCGGTGACGTACGCGGTCGATCGCGGGTGAGGTCGATCAGCTCTTGCCGACGGCGTCGGCGGCACGTCATCACCCGTCGGCCTGTACGAGCGGCAACGTCCGTCCTGAGCACGGGGACGCTTCCGACGCATCCGGAGGGGCACATTCTCCAGAGCAGCTTGCCGCCTCCTCGTCCAGCGCCCGGGCGCAGGCCCTCCCCTCCGAGAGCACCTACCGGCGCGGGCCGATTGTCGTTGTCACATCCTGGTCACGAACTGCACGACAGAGAGCGGCAACCCGGCATCCCCTGACATATCGCAGCCGCACTGACCTGCGGAGACGGCAGTCGGCGGCAATCGCTGGCTTGCCCCTGATATCGCCCGTTCAGGATTCGAATCCCACGGGGCGCACAGCGCCTGAGCTCGGGTGACGGACGATCCTTCAGCCGTGGTCGCTCGGTCATTCAACTCGGGCACCCAATCGAACACCACGGCGTTCCCGAACGGTGGAAGTTGCGTGGACCCACGCTGCGCCCCTTCCTAGGCTCGACGTTCGGCGATCGACGACACCGTCTGCGGCCCTTCGTTCCCGGAGTGCCGGGCAGCGGTGCCGATGACGACCTTTCGCAGCGTCCGTCGAACGGATACCGGCGAGGAGGCTCGCGAATGCTGCAAAGCCAGATTGTCCCACACGACCAAGTCTCCACGGCGCCAAACGTGCTCGTACGTATTGTCCTCGGCATAGAGATAGGAGAACACCTCGCTGACCAACGTCTCGCCGACGTCATCGTCGATGGCCTCGAAGCGGTCCAGCTGTTCCTCGCACAGGTACGCGAGCGGCGCTCCGGTCACGGGATGAGCCCAGATGGCTGGTCGCGTCGTGCGCGGCGTATCGATGGGCACATCCGATGATCGGTTGCGTCGATCTGGTCGCAGCGGCCGAATGTGCGTCGCATCGAGTGAGGCCAGGCGAGCTCTCAGGTGCGGAGGCATCCTGCTGTACGCGTCCCTGGCGCTTGCGAAGCGGGTGCTGGTTTCATCGTCGGCGACCTCGACGGCGTAGAGCGAGATGCCCAGGTACGGCGCCGGTGTGAACGCGAAGTCCGAATGCCAGGCGAGCGCGCCACTGTCGGCATGCTGCTTGTCCAGCGGCACGCTCGGGTCGATGGCGCTCGTCATGTACTCAGCTCGACCCTCGACCTCCAGAACGGTGCCGAGATGGCTCATGACTCGCTTCTGGTCCGCCATTGTCAGGTGCTGGTCCCGGAGGACGAGCAGCAGGTGGCGCGCGAACGCGTCACGAAGCTGGGTCACGTTCTCCGGCGCGAACGGACAACTCAGATCGGCGCCAATGGTGACGCCGAAGGGTCCGTCCAGGCGCCGCTCGATCATTCCGTTGTCCAGTCGTGCGCAGTACGATCAGATGCTGATAACGATGCTAAGCATTTCGACGCCGCTGTCAATCCCCGACGACGCCGTCGAACCCTCGTCGTGTTGAACCAGTGCCGCGCCGAAAAGCGAACACATGGCTATCATGCGATTCAATCATGGTGAAGCAAGCTGCCAAGCGAACCCCTCGGAAGGCGACCACGGGACGGTCTCCCGCGCCGACCACGCCGGACGACCTCTCGCGGGACGAAGACTTCAGTGAACGCGGCGACAAGATCTCCGAGATCATCGCTCGACAGATCGTGCGCGACATCGCCCGCCGGAACCTCCAGCCCGGCACGACCCTCCCGGCCGAGTCCGTGATGCTGCAGAGGTTCCGTGTCGGGCGCGCCTCACTTCGGGAGGCCTTGCGCATCCTCGAGGTGTACGGGCTCATCGCCATCCGACCGGGGCCGGGCGGGGGCCCGGTGGTCCAGGCGGTGACCAGTCGCCAGTTCGCCCGCACCTCCACCTTCTACTTCCACTTGCACGGGGCGACGTTCGGTGACCTGCTCGACGCTCGTCGGGCCATCGAGCCGATGATGGCGCGGCTCGCCGCCGGCGGGCGCGACCAAGGCGGACTCGACCGACTCGGCCGCGACGTGGCCGCCGCACGAGCGGCGATGGAGGCAGGGGACGAGGACACCTGGCGCCGGCTGACGAGCGAATTCCACGTCGAGGTGGCCGGTGCGTCGGGGAACCACATCCTCGATCTCTTCGGACAGTCACTCAAGGACCTCTACAGCGAACGTCTCGAGTCTCGTGTCATCGGCCGCGGCGACGCCAAGCGCGTCCAGAAGGAGCACGAGGCGATCCACAAGGCGATCGTCGAGGGTCGCGCCGCCCAAGCCGAGCGCCTCATGGCCGACCACATGGCCACCTTCACCAGCATCACCAGCAAGGCCATTCCGGGGCTGCTCGACGACGTGCTCGACTGGCGCTGACCAGGACGACCGTCAGTCCGGCCCAGGCTTGACGGCGACCCAATTCATAGGCATAGTTCGCCTGGATGGGAATTCGGGCCGCGTCGCACATCGCCATCGGCGTCAGCTCGATGGATGCCGCGCTGCACTTCTACCGTGACCTGCTCGGCCTCCGTGTTGCGCTGGATCGAGAAGAACGCAGCGTCGACCGCTCGGGAGCCCATCCGCTCGAGCGGCGCCGCCGCGCCGTGTACCTGAGGTGGGCGGACGGGCCCGACGCCACCTTCCTCGTGCTCGACGAACAACTCGACCACGAGCGGCGGGGACAGGCGAAGCCGATGTTCGACATCGGCGTGCACCATGTGGCGTTCTGGGTGGACGACCTCGACGCCGTCGTGAACAGCCTGACGGCCGCCGGCCATCCTCCCTTCACCGGTCCAGTCGAGCTGGACACGCCCTACTACGGCGAGCAACCCGGCGGCCGCGTCCGGACGGCGCTGCTGCGGGATCCGGACGGCAACGTGGTGCAGTTCGACCAGCGGGTCTGAGATGTCAACAGGAGTACCGATCCGGTTCGACGGTCGGGTAGCCGTGGTGACCGGTGCCGGGCAGGGCCTCGGTCGTTCGTACGCACTCGAGCTCGGCCGGCGGGGCGCCAAGGTGGTCGTCAACGACGTGGCGTCGGTCGACGGCCGACCCGCCGCTGAGGTCGTCGCCCAGGCCATTCGGGCCGAGGGGGGCGCGGCCGTCGCCGACGTCCACTCGGTCGCCGATCCCGCAGCCGCGGTCCGGATCGTCGACACCGCCCGTGATGCGTTCGGGCCTGTCGACGTCGTGGTCAGCAACGCCGGCACCACCCACTTCACGTCGTTCGAGGAGACGGACGGCGATCTACTCCGCGCTCAGCTCGCCGTGCACCTCGAAGGGCCCTTCGCCGCCGTGCAGTGCGCCTACGCCGACATGGTGCAACGTCGCTTCGGTCGCATCGTTCTCATCTCCTCGGCCACCGGGCTCTTCGGTCGGGCTGCGGGCGCCGCCTATGCGGCTGCCAAGGCCAGCCTGGTCGGGTTGATGAACGTCGTCGCCATCGAGGGACAGAGCCACGGCGTGCTCGTCAACATCGTGCTCCCGGTCGCCCGAACGACCATCGCCGACACGGCGACCCGAGCGACGGGACGCGACGCCGCCGTTCCAACATCGGCTCCCGCCGATCCGCGGCTGGCGCCGCCGTTCGTCACGCCGCTGGTGGTCTACCTCGCCAGCGAGCATTGCCAGTCGACGCACGCCATCTACTCCGCGGTCGCCGGACGTTATGCCCGCGTGTTCGTCGCGACGGGGGCGGGGTGGCGATCCACGAACGACCGCCCTCCCTCAGTCGAAGCGTTGGCCCAACATTGGGACAAGGTGAACGAAGCGACCGCGTTCGCGTTCCCGGCGTCGGTCGCCGAGGAGGTCGCCAACGCGACGAGCGCGTGAGCCGGGGGTGCCCGCCAGCGAGAGACGGGAGCGCATCGGCTCCCGCCCCTCGCTCCACCAGGTCAGCCCGCCTGGTTGCGGAATCCCTGCTGGAGAATGCGAATCGGCTGCTCGTTGGGCTCGACCAGCTGCATCTCCCCGTTGACGAGCTTGTACCCGTAGACCTGGTCGTTGACGACACGCGGCACGGCCGGATCGGGCCCTGGTGGCGCCGAGTAGGCGGGGACCACGCCATCGAGGTCGACGTTCTTGGCGTTCTTCATCGCCTCGAGGACCGACGCGCGAGTCACGTCACCTTGGATGCCGTTCGCCACCTTCTCGAACAGCTGCATACCGAGCCAGGCGTTGATCGAATAGCCGGTCACCTCGCTGGCCGACGAGTCCTTGACACCACTCTTCTCGGCCGCTGCCAGCTCCTTGTACATGCGGGCGATTCCGGGGTTGTCCTTCTGACCCTCGGGGACGGTGAAGCCCTCCCACAGGCCGTTCGTCGCGATCGGGCCGACCGCAGCGAGGTCCTTCGAGTTGTACACGGACGACGGTCCCGAGACAAGCGGGGTGAACCCGATCTGCGTCATCGCCTTCAAGAGGGCGACACCGCCCTCGCCGCTGAGGACGATGATCACCGCGTCGGCGCCGTCGGACTTGAGGGCGGCGGCGTACGGCGCGTAGTCGGTGGCGGTGAAGGGGATCTTGACATTGCTCGTGTACTGCAGATCGGCGAAGTCGATTCCCTGGATGGTCAGGTTCACGGAGTTCGTGGCTGCGCTCGTGTCTGTCGACGCAATCGCGACCTTCTTGACCTCAGGGTGATACTTCTTGATCAGCGAGGCGATCCCCGGGTAGCCGGCGTAGACGCCACCCTCGACCGGGAACCAGTTCGGCGCCTGTACGTCGACGAGGGCGACCGGCACCATCCCGACGTTGGCGATGTTGGCCGCGCTCTCGATCGGGACGGCGCCGGCGTCGCCCGGGAGGTACCAACCGCCGGTGACGGCGACGTAGTCGCCATCAGCCGCCTGACGGGCACACGCCACGGACTGGTTCGGATCGAACTTGTTGTTGCAGTAGTCCATCACGAGCGGATGGCCCTTGATCCCGCCGCGGGCGTTGATGCCCATGACGGCGGCCTGCGCCGCGGCGACAGCCTCGTTCTGGTTGGCCTGCGGCTGGTCCGAGGTGTTCACGTGGAGGATCTTGATGGGCGTACCCGTCGGTGCGGCCGCTGCGGTGGTCGCCGCGGCGGCCGTGGTGGTCGCCGCGGCGGCAGCCGTGGTGGCGGCCCCGCCGGACGTCGTCGCCGCTCCGTCCGCAGCCGCGGTCGTGGCGGCGCCGCCTGCCGTCGTGGCGGCGCTGCTGCCTGAGCTGTTGT
>DASXAI010000779.1:0-1534 GCA_036406775.1 Acidimicrobiales bacterium | reverse complement strand
TTCGGCCGCCTCGACGTAGAAGCCGTCCTTGTTCGTGTAAGCGGGCAGTTGGAGGTAACCCTGGTTGACCAACCGGTGGAACGGCTCGGACGAACTCACGTAGCCCAGGTCGTACAGAACCTTGTGCCAGAAGCGCGCGTACAGCAGGTGCAGCACCGCGTGCTCGACGCCACCGACGTACAGCTCCACGCCGCCCAGCGGGCGATCGGCGGTCGGGCCCATCCAGTAGTGCTCGACCTCGGGATCGGTCAGGCGTTCCGAGTTCGACGGGTCCAGGTAGCGCAGCTCGTACCAGCACGACCCGGCCCAGTTCGGCATCGTGTTCGTCTCGCGCCGGTACCGCCGCGGTCCGTCCCCCAGATCCAGCTCGACGTCGACCCAGTCGGTCAGCCGTCCCAGCGGCGGCTCGGGTTCGGAGTCGGCGTCGTCGGGCGCGAATGCCTTCGGCGAGAAGTCGTCGGTCTCGGGCAGTTCGACCGGCAGCATCGAGTCCGGCAGCGCGATGGGCAGCCCCGTCTCGTCGTACACGATCGGGAACGGCTCGCCCCAGTAGCGTTGCCGCGAGAACAGCCAGTCGCGCAGCCGGTAGGTCACCGCGCCGCGACCGTGGCCGTTGGCCTCGAGCCATTCGATGATCGCCGCCTTCGCGTCGGCGACTCCCAGGCCGTCCAGGAATCCCGAGTTGATCGCCGGACCCTCGCCGGTGTACGCCTCCCCCTCGAATCCCTCGCTCGGGCGGACGGTGCGGATGATCGGCAGTTCGAAGGCCTCCGCGAACTCCCAGTCGCGCTCGTCCTGTCCGGGGACGGCCATGATCGCGCCCGTCCCGTACCCCATCAGCACGTAGTCGGCGATGAACACCGGGATCTGCGCACCGGTCGCGGGGTTGGTGGCGAACGTCCCGATGAAGACGCCCGTCTTCTGCTTGCCCTCGGTCTGGCGGTCCACCTCGGACTTGGACGCGGCGAGCTTGCGGTACGCGTCGACGGCGTCCGCGGGCGCGTCGTGCCCGCCGGTCCATTTCGGGTTCGTGCCGTCGGGCCAAGACGGCGCGGTCAGCGTGCCGACCAGCGGGTGTTCCGGGGCAAGCACCATGTAGGTGGCCCCGAAGATGGTGTCCGGACGCGTCGTGAACACGTCTATGCCGACGGTGCCCAACAGGAACGTGATGTGCGCACCGGTGGAGCGGCCGATCCAGTTGCGCTGCATGGTGCGGACCTTGTCCGGCCAGTCGATCGAGTCCAGGTCGTCGATCAGCCGGTCGGCGTAGGCGGTGATGCGCATCATCCACTGCGCCAGCGGCTTGCGGAACACCGGGAAGTTGCCACGCTCGCTGCGGCCGTCGCCGGTGACTTCCTCGTTCGCCAGCACGGTGCCCAGCCCCGGCGCCCAATTCACCGTCGACTCGGCGCGATAGGCCAACCGGTGGTTGTCGACGACCTGGCGTCGCTCGACGTCGGACAGCTCCGCCCAGGACCGTTCGAACGGGTTCGTGCCCGGTCCCGGCTCGCGCTCGCCGGCGTCCAGTTCGGCG
>DASXAI010000778.1:0-2641 GCA_036406775.1 Acidimicrobiales bacterium | reverse complement strand
CGGAGCCGCCACTGGTGTCACGGTACCCGTGGGGGCGCGTCGCGTCCGAATGCGGGTCACGGGGCGATCACCGTGCCCTTGATGACGTCGACCCCGTCGCCGGCCTGGGCCCGGTACTCGAACTGGCCCGGCGTAGGCATCGTGACGGTGAGCACCTGTGACTTGCCCGCCCCGATGTAGTCGGTGTGGAACGTGATCGGCTCGGTGATGGCGTTCCCGGACGCATCCTTCACCGGCTTGCCCTGCTCGTCGACCTTCGGCTTGGTGCCGGCCGACACCACCAACTGACGCGGCACGTCGGATTGGTTGACGAACAGGAGGTTGCTGGGCGCCGACCTCGGTAGCGTCAGCTCGGGCAGGCTGGTCATCCCGGTTTCGACCGTGATCGTGGCCGCGACGTTCGCCTTGTCGCCCACGGCGTTCGACGTCTTCTTGTCGGGGCCGGTCTCCGCCTCCACGTTCTTGAGCTCGCTGCGCTCGCCCCGGCTGGCGCCGACGACACCAGCGGTGAGGATGCCGACGCCGCCCAACACGAGCACGCTGGCCAGCAGGGCACCGGGGACCTTCCGGGGCCGGGAGAGGATGACCGCCACCACGAGGACGAGGGCGCCGAGCCCGATGAAGGCGCCGACAGCGGCGTTCTTCGGAATGGCCAGCATGACCCGGGAGAAGCCGAAGATCACCAGTCCGACGGCCAACGCACCGAGGATCGGGAACTCGAGGGGATGCATGAGCCGGGCCCGGACACGGCGGTTGTACTCGGGGTCGTCGGACGCGCGGTCCGACCACGCCTGCACGGCCCACTCGATCGTGGTCGCCACGAGCACCGCGATGCCGCCCAGGAACCATCGGCGGTCGTACACGACGCCGATCGCGGTCAGTCCGACGCCGAAGGCACCGATGATCGGCCACATGCTCGGCGAGACCCTCGGCCCCCGCCCGTAGCCCTCGGCGTCAGCCGCCGAGGTCGCCTCGACCACCGCCGCGCCGACGTCGGCGTCGCGGTAGGCGACGATCACGGCGCCCAGGAACAGGGCAACGATGGCGACGGAGAACAAGACGATCGTGCCGAGGAACTCGAGGTGCGTGCTGTACCCGTAGACGAAGCCGGCCACCAGGGCGGCGCTGGCGATCCCGAAGTACAGCTTCGACCCAGTGGTGAACATCCCCGCCCTACTTGTTCACGTAGACGACGGCCCAGACGGCGAAGAACGCCGCCGTGAGGAAGTGCCAGTACAGCGCCAGCGACGAAATGCCCTCGTGGCGCTTCGAGTTGTAGCGGCCGCCGAGGGACCGGAACACCACGACCGCTGCCAGCACGATGCCGGCGATCAGCGCAGCGAGGAAGGTCCCGGTGACGGCGTAGAAGAGGTTGGCGTACTTCGTCTCGCCGATGCCCATGCCCAGTTGCTGGTAGACGAAGGCTTGGGCGTTGATCACGGCGACGCCGAACACGACCAGGACGGCGACGGCCACGACAGTGTCGCGTCGGTCGTCCCTGGCCATGGCGTACACGGCCCACTGCGCCATGACCGACGCCCCCAGCAGGATGATCAGCATCATGTTGGGGGCCAGCATCGAGATGTCGACGCCCTTGGGCACCCAGGCCGCGGTGGTGCCGCCGGCGGCGTCACGCAGGTTGACCCACGCCGCCAGCATGCCCATGAAGAGCATCCCCACCGCCGCGCAGGTGAAGGCGGTGGCGAAGAACAGCATCCGCGGCCGGGGCGGCGACGGTGCCGGCGGCAGGCCGAGGCTCATGATGTCGCCTCCCGGACGTCGAGCAGGGGCTGGGCCGACGAGACGACGGGTGGCTCGGCGAAGTTGCCCGCGGGCGGCGGTGACGTCGTGGCCCATTCGAGCGTCTGGCCCTGCCAGGGGTCGTCACCGGCCAGTGGTCCCCGCCGGAAGCCGCGCAGAGCCTGGGCGATGACACCGAGCAAGGCCAGGGCCAGCACGACGTAACCCACCCCGGACAAGGCGTTCAGGAAGCCGACGGGACCATCGATCCCGAAGTCGTTGACCGTGCCGGCGGGTTGCTTCATGAAGCCGAGGATCACGTCGGGGATGGCGATGAGCGCGACACCGAGGAGCCCGAGCAGGGCCACGCCGTACATCGCCGGCTCGGACAGGCGGCGCCCCCACAGCTTCGGACCCCAGTAGACGAGGCCGCCCACGCCGGCCAGCACGGCGGCGTAGGCGACGGCGTTGAACTGGGCGAAGCCGTACACCGTGCCCTCGAGGTTCAGGCCCTCGAACGGCGGCAGCACGCCGACGGCGGCTCCGCCCAGGGCGAAGAGCAGGGCCACGACGGCGAAGACGAGCGGTGAGCCGAGCGCCGGCCGCCTCGCCTTGAGCGTGAGACCGACGGCGCCGAGCACGAGTAGGGGCGGCAGGACCGCGCCGATGGCGACCACCTTGGCGAGGAAGGAGTGCGTGACGCCGGGATAGAACGCGGGCTGGAACCAGGCGCCGAAGCCCAGCACGCCGGCCAGTCCGATGGCGATCAGCACCGACTCAGGCTTCTGGAGGCGGTCGCGGGCGAAGGTCGCGACGGCGTCGGCGACGTATCCGTAGGCGGCCACGGCGTAGGCGAAGAGCTGGGGTGCCACCAACGCCCATCCGATGTAGGCGGACACAC
>DASXAI010000777.1:0-4095 GCA_036406775.1 Acidimicrobiales bacterium | reverse complement strand
GATCTGGACCGCCAGCCGTTCGGGCGCGCCGAGTTGCGCCATCCAGCCGCCCCGCCCGGCGTAGGTGACGGCGGCACCGGGACCGCGGCGGGTCGGGACGATCCGCCGCTCGTAGTACACGAGGCCGAGCAGGCCGATGGCGACGCCGCCGGCGAAGAGCAACGCCAGCCCGGCGAAGCGGGCCCACGTGCCGCTCCCGTCGCTGGCCTCGGTGAGAGCCGCCTCCACCGTCTCGTTGGCGTGGGACAGGATGTCGAACAGCAGGAACACCAGCACGCCGACGGCGAAGGCGTTCAGGAACGCCCGCAGGGCCGGCATCGGTCGCTCGATGCGAGCCAGCGGCAGCCCGAGGAAGATCGTGAACCCGGCGACGAGGCCCAGTACGACGAGCTGGCTCGTGGACATCCCGCCCCGGATGATAGGGCGACCTCACATCCAGCCTCAAGGCGGCTGCACCGGCGGAACTCGAACCGGGGATCGACCGCCGGGGCGGTCAGCGGTTCAAGTTCGAGAGGGAGCGGCCTCGGCCGCGAATGGAGACAGCGATTCCTCGGCCAGTTCCTCCGAGAGGAGCAGCCACGCCCGCTGCCAGGCCAGCTCGATGTGGGCCGACCACGACGGGCACACCTCACGGGCGGCGGCCATCCAGGCCCGGCCCTCGACCGCGAACGTGGGAGGGCGCCCGGTGACAGGCCACGTCTCGGCGAGCTGGCGGGCCCGCTCGCCCAGCCGGCTGGGCGCGGTGAGCAGGCCGACCAGCTCGTCGACGGCGTCGACCAGCCACCGGGCGCAGGGCGCGGCCAGGCCGGACGGCTCGACGGCGGCGAAGCACGCCTCGAGCTGGGCCAGGAGCGGCTCGCGCCGCCCCTGCAGCCCGACCCACGAGCGGTCGACCGCCGCCAGGTCGTCGGGACTCACGACCCGGCCACCGCGACCTGAGGCTCGGAGAGCCCGGCCGCGGCCAGGGTGCGCAGGAGCGTCGCCTGCCGGCGGGTGAGCTCGCTCAGCTCGGCAATGAGGTCCTCGACGATGCCGCGGCACGGCGACGTGCCGACGGGCCGGGGGCGGGCGTCCCGATCGAGGACGTGAGCGAGCCGGTCGTACTCGCGCAGCGCGGCGCCGGAGTCGCCCTGGGCGACGTGCAAGCGGAGCACCTCGAGGCGGGCGTGCTCGTCGTCGGGCTCGAGCTCGCTGACCTCCTGCCAGCGCCCGGCCAGGCGCAGCAGGTTGAGGTGGCGCAGGCGCAGCAGCTCGCGTCGCTCGGCCGCCCACTCCTCGTAGAGGTCGTCAGGCAGCAGTTCGCCCTGGTAGTGCTCGAGGGCGGCTTCGGCCGTGGCGACGTCGCGGCTGGCCAGCGCCTCGCGTGACAGCTCGTCGAAGCTGGCCACGTCGATGGCGAGGTCGGCGCCGGGGAACAGGTGCACCATGTCGCCCCGCAGGACAATGGCATCGAGCCGGCCGGCGGCCCGGCGCGCGTAGTGGGCGGCCTTGTGGAGCTTGGGGGCGGCCAGAGCGGGGGCTTCGTCGGGCCACAGGATGTCGATGACCTGCTCGCGGTGCAGGCGCTGGCCGGGCGCCAGCGCGAGGACCTTGACGAGGGCGGCCGCCATCCGGCGGTTCCATGCGGTCGGCGGCGTGACGGCGCCGTCGACGCTGACTTCGAACCGGCCAAGCAGCCGGACCGTGGCGCGCTGGGTGTTGCTGATGTGCCGATGCATGTGCCGATGGTGCGCCGCCACGCCACGCTGCGCATCCGCAGCCGTTACGTAGTCGGCACGACGCGACTACGTAGCCGCGGCCAGCGCCGAACCGAGCTCGGACCGGCCGCTGATGCCCAGCTTGCGGTACACGTGGGCCAGGTGGGTGTCGACCGTCCGGGTCGACAGGCCGAGCTGGTCGCCGATCTCGGCGCTGGTGCGCCCGCCCGCCGCCAGCAGTGCGACCTCCCGCTCGCGCGGGGTCAGCGGCTCGATGCCGGCGCCGCGGGCGAGCGGCGGCGTGTGCAGCTCGCCGGCCCTGGCCGCCAAGGTCGCTGACCGCTGGGCCGCCAGCGTGGCCTGGCGGGCGTCGCCGTGGGCGCGGTGGAGGTCGGCCAGCTCGGCCGCGGCCTCGGCCGCCAGGCCGAGCATGTCGAGGGCCTCGTACCGGTCGACGACGGCCGACAGGGCGTCAGCGTCGTGGTCGACGACGGCACGGGCGTGGGCGGCGTGGACGGGGACGGCTGGTCCGTCGACCAGGGTGACGAGCTCGCCCAGCCGATCGACGACCTCCTCCGCGGCGCCGAAACGCACGACGTCGTGGCGGACGGCAGCCTCGAAGATGTGGATCTCGGCCGCTTCGGCCTGGTCGGCGATGGACCGCAGCAGGTCGAGGGCCGAACCGAGGTCGCCCCGGCAGGCGTGGAGCCACGCCCGGGTCCGCTCCCGGGTGAGCGCGGACGTGGCGACCGGGCTCTGACCGGCGGCGTCGGCCCGCGCCAGCGCCACCGCCGCCGCCTCGCACTCCCCCACCAGCAGATGGCCTTGGGCCACGCCGACGTGGGCCCACACCAGGGCGGCGTCCTGCCCGACGCTGCTGGCGGCGTCGGCCACCACGTGGAACCGGCGGATCGCCTCCCGCCCCCGCCCGGTATCACGGGCCAGCTCGGCCAGCGCCATCTCGAACCACAGCCACGCCGCCATGGCGTTCGTGCTCCGGGCCCGGTCGGCGGCTGGCTCCAGCAGCGCACGCGCCGCGACGTAGCGGCCCGAGTAGGCGAGGGCGTGGGCCTCGTTCAAGAGGTGGCGGGCGGCACCGCGGCGCGCCAGCCACCGTGGGAGATCGCTCTGATCGGCGGCGGCCTGACGGGCCAGCTCGACCGCCTCGTCGCACCGCCCCATCGTGAGGAGGCACGTGGCCCGGGCGGCCGTCAGTTCGACACGCGTGCGGTCGTCGACCGCTGAGGTGATGCCGTCCATGATGCGCAGCGCCTCGGTGGGGCGACCGGCGTCGGCCAGCAGCATGGCCCGGTGGGCGTCGACGGCGGCGATCTGCTCCGGGTCGGTGAGCCGTGCCCGCGCGCCTTCGTACGCGGCCAAGGCGCCGTCGAGGTCGCGGCGGCCGGAGAAGCGGGTCTCGGCGAGGCGCTGGGCCAGAAGGACACGGCGGGCATCGGTGAGCGCCGAGTCCCAGACCGTGGCGATGACGCGCTCGACGTCGTCGCCGTGGCCCTGCATGGCGTAGGCCTCGACGAGCACCTCGGCCCGGTCGCCGGGCGAGCACTCCGAGTCGTCGTCGGGCACGACCGAGGCCAGTTGGACGGCGAGGTCCGGGTCGCGGCCGGCCAGTGCGAGGCGGGCGGCGCGCACGAGCCGGGCCGCGGGGACCGCCCCGCCGGAGGCCACGCGCCACAGCGCGACCTGCACCACGTCCTCACGCCGACGGGCGCCGTGGGCCTCGATCGTGTCGGCCAGCTCGGCGCAGATGCGCCGTTGCCGCAGAGGCGGCAGCCGGGCCCGCAGGACTTCGCCGTACAGCGGGTGGGCCAGGCGCACCGCGGTGCGGCGCCCTGACGTCACGACGGTGATGAGGCGACTGGCCTCCAGCGCCTCGAGCCGGGCCGGGCCGTGCACGCGCTCGAGGTCGGCCAAGCCGAAGCGCTCGCACACGGCCAGGAGCTCGAGCACGGCGAGGCCGGCGCCGTCGACGCCCGCCAGGTGCTCGGCCACGAGCTCGTCGAGGACAGCCGTCGTGGGCAGCGGCGCGGCGAGGTCCCACACGCCGCCCGCCTCGACGAGCGAGCCGCGCTCGCGGGCGCCGCGCACGAGCTCGGTGAGCAGCTGCAGATTGCCGCCCGACAAGCGGGCCAGCTCGTCGAAGGCCTTAGCCGACACCGGGCCATCGAGGGCCCGGTGGAGCAGCGCCTCGAGCTCGTCGGGCGCCAGCGGCTCGAGGTCCATGCGGACCAGATGGCCGTCCCGTTCGAGCACGGCGAACCGAGGTGACGGGCTCCGCCCCGTGCGGACGGTGCCGATGAGGAACACCGACCGGGCCACGATGAGGGGCACCAGCACTGCAACGGACGTGTCGTCGAGCAGGTCGACGTCGTCGACGAGG
>DASXAI010000776.1:0-5590 GCA_036406775.1 Acidimicrobiales bacterium | reverse complement strand
CAGGGCCATCATCAGGCCGAACACCACGATGAACCCGACCGCATAGCCCACCACGATCATCCGCCCGAAGCTGTGGTCCAGGCGGTCGAAGCCGTGCTCGGTTCTCGCATTCGCCATCGTGTACCTCCCTACCCGGAGGAGAGCGCGGTCAGCCCACCGATCGGCACGACGACGACGGGACAGGGCGGATGGTGGACGACGTGGCTGGCGGTCTCGTCGTGGAGCGCGTCCCCGACGCGGCCGTGGCGTCGCTTGCCGATCACGATGAGATCGGCCCCGTTCTGGCGGGCCACCTCCGTCACCGCCCGGGCCTGACCGTGGGGCATCAGCTTCGCCTCGCAGGCCACCCCGTGCGCCAGGAGCGGCTCGCAGTAGCGGCGTTGCATTTGCTGCATGAGTGCCGGCTCGCCCCCCAGGGCGTCGAAGGGCGGTAGGCCGAGTACGAACTCCCCCAGCATGGTGACGCCGGCCACCACGATCACCGTGTCGCCAGCCCCGAAGTGATCGATGCACCACTGGCACGCCTCGTCGCCCGCTTCGAGGGTGTCGACGCTCAACACGACCTTCATCGCCGGACTCCTCTTTCTGTCGTCTCTTCTGTCGTCCCAGTTCTATCGTTCTACGATATAGTCTACCGGCTCGGCGCCCAGACCGTCGGCGAGACGCGCGATCACCGGCGCCAAGCGCGCCAGCTCCTCGAGGTGCACCGCGGTGAGACGATCGAGGAGGCGCCGCCCCTTGCCGGTGAGGTCGAGGCGCACGACCCGTCGATCCTCGTCGTCGACGACGCGCTGGACCAGACCGCCCTGCTCGGCCCGGTCGACGAGCTCGACGGCGCTGTGGTGCCGGAGCAGCAGGTGCTCGGCCACGTCGCCGATCGTCGGCTGGCCCGGGCCCTCGTGCCCCCGAATGGCCAGGAGCAGTTGGTGCTGCTGGCCGGTGAGACCGGCCGATGCGGCTTGCTCGTCGCTCCAGCGGAGGAAACGACGCAAGCCGGTGCGGAACGCCAGCAGCTCCCGATACTCGCGGTCGCCGAGCCGCACCGGCGTCACCGAGCCACACCCACCTTCGCGTCCGCACGTCGGGTCGCGGCGGGCACGACCACGACGGGACAGGGCGGATGGTGCACGACCCGGTTGGCGGCCTCGGCCCAGACCGCATCACCGAGGCGGCTGTGCGGCCGCTTGGCGATCACGATCAGGTCGGCATGCTCGGCGCGGGCGAGGTCGACGACGGCGCGGGCCTGGCCACCCGGCACGATGCGCGCATCGCAGGCCGCCCCGATGGCCCGGATCGGCTCGCAGTACTCGCGGTCGGTCTGGATGAGCAGTTCGTGTTCGGTCTCGACTTGGTCGACGAGCGGAACGCCGAGCATGTACCCGGTGAACGGAGGTAGTGCGGCCACCGCCACGACCGTGTCTCCTGGACCGAGATGCCCGATGCACCACTGCCGGCTGCATCGTCCCTTGTCGAGCGCGTCCGCGCTCAAGACAACCTTCATGCCCGGCTCCTTTCCTATCGTTACACGATATAGTGTATCGGGGATGTCCCAGGAAGGAGTCAGACGTTGACGACCCACCCGCCCCGGCGTTTGGTGCTGCTCTGCGCGCTCGCCGCGGGGATCGGGCTCGCCGCCGGCGGAACCGCGTGGCTGCTGATCAAGCTGATCGCGATCCTGACCAACGTCGCGCTCTTCCACCGGTGGGGCACCACGCTGCCGAACTTCAGTGACCTGCCCCTCGGACCCGAGGTCGTGCTGGTCGCGGTGGGCGGCGCCACGCTCGTCACCCTGCTCGCCCGCTGGTCGCCGATCATCCGGGGACACGGCATCCCCGAGGCCATGGAGGCCGTCCTCACGCGGCGCAGCCGAGTCTCGCCACGGGCTGCGGTCGCCAAGCCCGTGTCGGCCGCCATCGCCATCGGCACCGGTGGTCCGTTCGGTGCCGAGGGGCCCATCATCGTCACGGGCGGCGCCCTCGGCTCGCTCATCGGCCAGGTCATCCACGTCTCCGCCAGCGAGCGCAAGATCCTGCTGGCCTCCGGCGCGGCGGCGGGCATGGCCGCCACCTTCGGCACGCCGCTGGCGGCCGTCGTGCTCGCCATCGAGCTGTTGCTGTTCGAGTTCTCGCCCCGCGCCTTCATCCCGCTCGTCGTCTCCACGGCGGTAGCCGGCGGGGTGCACGCCGTCCTGTTCGGAAACGGCCCGCTGTTCACGGTGCCGCCGCATCACTTCGCCGGGCTCGGGCAACTTCCGCTGTTCGCCGGCCTGGGGCTGGCGTGTGGCCTCCTCGCCGTCGTGATCACCCGCGGGTTGTTCACCGTCGAGGGCGCCTTCCGCCGGCTGCCCGTCGGGGAGGCGTGGCATCCCATCATCGGCGCGGTCGTATGGGCGTCGCTCGGCCTGCTCGTGCCGCGGGCCCTCGGCGTCGGCTACGACGTCATCAACGACGCCCTCGCCAACCGCCTCGCCCTGACCACCCTCGCCGCCCTCGCCATCGGCAAGCTCGTCATCTGGTGGATCGCGCTGGCGTCGGGCACGTCCGGCGGCACGCTTGCCCCGATCCTCATCATCAGCTCGACGTTCGGGGCCTTCACCGGCGAGGTCCTGAACCGGGCCTTTCCGGGCCTCGGCCTGTCGCCGTCCGCCTTTGCCCTCGTCGCCATGGCCGCCACGTTCGGCGCCGCCGCTCGGGCGCCGTTCGCCGCCATCATCTTCCTGTTCGAGTTGACGCGTGACTACAACGCCATGCTGCCGCTGATGCTGGCCACCGTGCTGGCCGACCTCCTCACCCGCACCCTCGTACCCCACAGCATCATGACCGAGAAGCTGGCCCGCCGGGGCGTGATGGTGCCGGCCGCCTTCCACGCCGACCCGCTCCGCACCACGCCCGTGAGCCAGGTGATGACACGCGACGTCGTCACCGTGCCCATCGGCGCCGACGCCTCCAGTGTCGCCAGTGCCGTCCAGCGCTCCGGCCACAGTGCCCTGCCCGTGGTCGACGACGACGGGCAGCTCGTCGGCATGGTGAGTGCCGTCGACCTCATCGACGCAGAACTCGACCCGAGCACCCCGCTCAGCGAGATCGCCAGCAACGACCTCGTCACCGTGGCGCCGACCGACACGCTGCACACGTCACTCGACCTCATGGTCGACGAAGCCGTCGACCACCTACCGGTCGTCGATCGTGGCCGCCTGGTGGGTATCTGCACCCGGGGCGACATCCTCCAGGCCCGGATCCGCCTGCTCGACCAGGAGCATCCCGAACACGGCTGGCTCCGCCGCCGCCGACCGGCAGGAACGCCGGTGAACGGCGATCGTCCCGGCAGTCATGTCGGCGCCTGACGCCTATCCTCGTCTGATCGACGACGACGTCGGCGGTGACCCGCCCTGCTGGGCCCACCTGTTCGAGGGTGCCGATTCGGTCACGAGCGACCTCGGCCTGGCGGAACTGGTCCGGGAGATGGCCGATGCCGTGATCATCGCGGATGCGACCGGCACGATCGTGTTCTGGAACCACGCCGCCGAGTCGCTGTTCGGCTGGTCGGCGGCCGAAGCCACCGGACGCTCGCTCGATCTGATCGTCCCGGAGCGTCTGCGGGAGCGGCACTGGACCGGCTATCGCCGGGTCATGGCGACCGGACACACCGACTACGGCGGCCGGCTCCTCGAGGTGCCGGCGTCGCATCGCGACGGGCGATCACTGTCGATCGGGTTCACCGTTACCTTGCTCCGCCGGCCCGACGGCTCGGTCCGCGGGATCGGAGCCGTCGTACGCGACGAAACCGAGCGATGGCAGGAGCGCCGCGCGCTGCGGGCCGAGCTGGCCCGCCTTCGAGAGCGAACCGACTGATTGCCTGTCAGGCCAAGCCGAGCCGGCTCTTGGCCAGGGCGGTGAGGCGGGGGTAGTCGACCTTCCCGGTCGGCGACCGGCCGATCGTGTCGACGACGAGGATCCGCTTGGGCACCTTGTAACCGGCCAGCCGGGCTTTGACGTGGGCGATGAGTTCCTGCTCGTCGACACTGGCCGGGTCGCCCTGGGGTTGGACCAGGGCCACGACGGCCTGGCCGAAGCGGTCGTCGGGCACGCCGACCACGACGGCGTCGGCCACCGAGGGGTCGGTCTTGAGCGTCTCTTCGACTTCCTCGGGATAGACCTTCTCGCCGCCCGTGTTGATGCACACACTGCCCCGCCCGAGCAGCGTCAGGCTCCCGTCCGCCTCCACGACGGCCCAGTCGCCGGGCACGGAGTAGCGGCGGCCGTCGATCGTCAAGAACGTCGAGGCCGTCTTGGTCTCGTCCTTGTAGTAGCCGACCGGCACCCGGCCGCCCAGGGCCAGGCGTCCCGGCTGCCCTGAGCCGGGCACGACGTCCTTGCCGTGCTCGTCGATGACGCGAGTCGACGGACCCAGATGGAACTTGGCGGTCGCGACGGCGTCGTCGGCGTTCGAGATCGACCGGCCCATACCGAGCGCTTCGGACGAACCGAGCATGTCGACCAGCGACAGCCGGGGCTGATGGCGGAGCAGGCCTTGCTTCGTCTCTTCGCTGAACATCGTCCCGGACGAGAACACGAACCGCAGGCTCGAGATGTCCCAGCGCTCGGGCTCGGCGTCGAGGGCGCGCAGGATCGGCTTGGCGAAGGCGTCACCGACGATGCTGATCGAGCCCACCCGGTCCCGCTCGACCGTGTCGAGCAGTTCGACGGGCGAGAAGGACCGGCTCGCCAACAGGACCACACAGCCGCCGCGGACCAGCGCCGCGAACGAGACGAGGGCGCCGGTGCCGTGCATGAGCGGCGCCGCCGGCAGCGTCCGGTATCCGGGCTTGGTCACCCGTTCGAACAAGGCCGCCCGGCTCGCCTCGTCCGGGAAGGGATTCCTCGACGGGGCGTCGTTGAGGACGATGAGGTCGTCCTGACGCCACATCACCCCTTTGGGCATGCCGGTGGTGCCGCCCGTGTAGAGCATGTAGAGGTCGTCGCCGCTGCGGCCCGCGGGCGGAATCGTCCGCGTCGTGGCCGACGCCGTCGCGTCCTCGTACGGGACGGCCCATTCGGGGCACGGGCCGCTGCCGTCGTCGACCCATAGCCAGAGGCGGATCTTGGGCCGGCGCGTTCGCATCTCCTCGCACCGGTCGGTGAACGTGCCGCCGAAGACGACTCCGACAATGTCGGCGTTGTCCCACAAATACGTGATCTCGTCGATGCCGTACCGGTAGTTCGTGTTGATCGGGACGGCCCCGATTTTGAACATGCCGAACATCGACTCGAGGTACTCGGGACAGTTGTAGAGGTATTGCGCCACCTTGTCGCGACGAGACAGTCCGTGGGCGACCAGCGTCGCCGCGATGCCGTCGGCGCGACGGTCGAACTCCGCCCAGGAGAACCGGCGGCCGCCCTGGATCTGGGCCGGCGCCTCCGGGAAGCGTTCGGCGATCGCCTCGAAGACGTCCGCGAAGTTCCAGCCGTGGGCCGCGGCGCCCTTGGCGCCGGCCGCCTCCGTCACGTTGCTACTCATCGCACCTCCTCGCCGGCGCCCGACGACGGGTCGATGGAGACCTTGATCGATCCCGAGCCCTTGTCGGCAGCCG
>DASXAI010000775.1:0-3600 GCA_036406775.1 Acidimicrobiales bacterium | reverse complement strand
CGCTTCGCCCTCGCCGCCGGCGAGCGCCTCGTGGCCAACGGCGTGGTCGATCAGGCCGATGACGTCTTCTTCCTGTACCGGGACGAACTCGTCGACGCCCTCACCAACGGGGGCGACCGCCGGCCCGTCGTCGCCGAGCGGCGGGCGAGCTTCGACCGCGCCGCCGCGGTCATTCCGCCTGGCGCACTGGGCACGCCGCCGCCTCCGCCCGAGGTTGCCGACCCGTTCATGGACGCCATCGTGTACCGACTGCTCGGCATGGTGCCGCCGGAGGAAAACACAGATCCCAACGTGCTGCGCGGGGTGGGCGGTTCACCGGGCACCTACACCGGACCGGCTCGGGTGGTGCGGTCGCTGGCCGAGGCGAGCGATCTCGAGGACGGCGAAGTCATGGTGTGCGAGATGACGCTGCCGCCGTGGGTGCCGCTGTTCTCGGTGGCCGGTGCCGTGGTGTCCGACGTCGGCGGCGTGCTGTCGCACTGCGCCATCGTCGCCCGGGAGTTCGACCTGCCCGCCGTGGTCGGCTCGCAGGTCGGCACCGTCGTGATCAAGAGCGGTCAGACGATCACCGTCGACGGCACCAAAGGCCTCGTGTACCTCGACGGCCGCCCCGCCTGAACCCCTGCGCACTGTTCTTGTGCGCGATATGTGTCGTAAAGGGCGCGAAAACGCGTCAGTTCGATTCGGCGTCGGACGCCGTGGTGTCGATTACCTGACGGAAGTCGGGCGGCGGCTGGTCGAGGTTGGCGGCCACGCGCTGGGCCAGGCCGCCCTGGTCGACGATGGCACGCGCCACGGTGTTCGTGAGGCGACCGCCCACCGGGAGCCGGCCCGAGGCGACGGCGGCGATGAGGGCGCTCGAGACCTGGGCCGCCGCCGGCTGCACCTTGGCCCAGTCGACCCGGTCGGCCATGGCCTTCATGGCGCGGGCAGCGTCGCCCGATCGGCGGGCCGTGTCGGCACGCACTTGGGCCCAGTCGACGCGACGGAGCGCCTCGGCGACGTCCTTGGCGTCGGTGTCGAGCTCCGGATCCTTCTCGGGCTCCGGCGGCGCATCGTCGCCCCGGCGGCCGGCGTCGTACTCGGCTTTGAGAACCGTGGCGCCCTCCTTCACGGCGCGTACCCACCGACCGGCGCTCCGAGCCAGATGGAAGCGGTCCACGCCGTCCACCGTACCGGCGCGAGGCTGGCGCCGTGCCGACGCTGCTCATCGTCCACCACACCGCGTCGCCAGCCACCCACACGCTGTTCGACGCCGTCTGGTCGGGCGCCACCGATGCGGCCATCACGGGCGTTGACGTAGTGGCGCGGCCGGCGCTCACGGCGAGTGCCGTCGACGTGCTCGACGCCGACGGGTACGTCCTCGGCACGCCCGCCAACCTCGGCTACATCTCCGGCGCGCTGAAGCACTTCTTCGACCAGATCTACTACCCGTGCCTCACCACGACGACGGCCCGGCCCTTCGGCGTGTATGTCCACGGCAACAACGACACCACCGGCGCCCTCAAGGCGATCGAGGTCATCACGACGGGTCTGCAGTGGCGTCAGGCCCAGGCCCCGGTGTCGGTCGTGGGCGCCCCGACCCAGTCCGACGTCGACGCCTGCTGGGAGCTCGGGGCGGCGATGGCCGCCCTCGTGGCCGGCTAGCCCCAGAGCTGCTTGCTGGCGAGCGCGGCGCCCTCGGCCAGGGCGTGGAACTTGGGCCACACCACCGTGGGGTGGACCTCGGGCGCGTAGCTCGCCCGTGACGAGAAGCCGCAGTCGGCGCCGGCGATGACGTTCTCCCGCCCCACGAGCCCGGCGTACTTCACGATGTAGTCGGCGATCAGCTCCGGGTGCTCGACGTAGTTGGTGGCGTGGCCGATGAGGCCGGGGATGAGGATCTTGCCGTCGGGCAGCTTCACGTCCTCCCAGATCCGCCATTCGTGGTAGTGCCGCGGGTTGGCGACCTCGAAGCTGTAGGCGCCGGCGTTGATCGCCAGCATGAACGGCACGGCGTCCGACAGCGGGATGTCGTTCATCCGGGGACCGTGGTTCAGGCCGTAGCACGTGTGATGGCGGATCTTCTCGGTGGGAATGCCCTCCAGGGCGTGGTTCAGCGCCTCGACGTGCACCCGCGCCTGGCGCTGGCGCTCCTCCTTGTCGAACGACGGATCGCTCAGCATGTCGATCAGGAACGGGTCGTCGACCTGGAGGATGAACCCCGCGTCGACGATGCCGAGGTACTCCTCGTGCATGGCGTCGGCCACGGCGTGCAGGTACTCCTCGTGCGAGTCGTAGTACTCGTTGCGCCCGAACCCGCTGGGCCCGGTGGACGGCATGAACACGTCGGCCACGTCGTAGTTGGCTGCCGCCGCCTTGAGGTTGGCGATGTCGGTCTGCAGCAGGTCCTGGCCGACGTAGCTGATCGGGCCCTTGCAGATGATGCGCCGCAGCGGGCTCACGGTCGACGAGTACTTCTTGAAGTAGTCGGCGTAGTAGTCGGGGAAGTCGTCGACCTCCTTCTGCCACGACGGCGCCAGCCGCGTCTCACCGGAGTCGACCTCGTAACCGCCGAGACGGTCCTTGACGTAGCCGAGGAAGCTGACCTTGCTCATCTCGCCGTCGGTGACGATGTCGATGCCGTTCTCGACCTGTAGCCGCACCCGATCGGCGACGGCGTCGGTGACCTGGCGGTCGAACAGCGCGTGGTCGTAGGGCCGCCCGTTCTCCTTCTCCTTCATTGTGTCGAGGAGGTCGGTCGGGCGGGCCAGGCTGCCGACGTGCGTCGTCAGGATGCGATCGGTGCTGCGCTTCATGCGATGTCCCCCAGGGGCGAGTCGAACGGCGGCGGCGACGGTACCAGCGTCATCGCCGGCGTCACCTCCCGTTCACGCATGTGATGTACGTCCAGCAGGCCTGGAACGTGGGGCGGCCGTGGAAGAGGACGTCCATGGCGTGGCGGATCAGCTTGAGCCGATCGGCGACGGCTTCGGGCGTCGGCTTCACGCCGTCGATCTTCTCGGTGCCGCCGACCCAGCCCAGCACGGCGTCGTTGTAGGTGGACAGCAGCTCGAACCAATCGGCCACGCCGGCCTCGATGCTGGCCTCCCGCACCGACTCGACCTTGAGGCCGCCGAGCTCCAGCGTCTCGAGATAGAAGTCGAGCGGTCGAGGCAGGAGGAACACCTTGTCCCGGAACGCGGCATGGGCCTTCATCCGGTCGGCGTCGTCGAGGTCGGCGCGGTAGGCGGCGTAGGCGGGATCGGTGCGCACCAGGCCCTCGGCCAGGTCGCCGACCACCCACACCGTCTCGTCCAGGATCCATTCGCTGCGTCTGGCCCGCGGGTTCCGGATGTTCCCGGAGTTGATGAGCACGTGGCCGCCGGGCCGCAGCGACCGCACCCACGACGCCACGGTGTCGGCCAGGTCGGGGTAGAGATGCACGGCGTTGGTGGACGCGATGACGTCGACGCCTCGCTCGAGCAGCACCGGACCCAGCACCTCGTCCAGCCGCTCGAGGCGCTTCTCGTCCTTCAGGAAGCGCAGCAGCCGGAAGCCGACCTTGGGGTCGTCCCGGAACTTCTCGAGGGCGACGCGCAGGAACTTCGGCGAGCTGTC
>DASXAI010000774.1:0-15081 GCA_036406775.1 Acidimicrobiales bacterium | reverse complement strand
GCCACTTGGCATGGGACGGCACCCGGACCTCGCCCATGGAGTCGTGCTCGATGCGGTACTCGCTCATGCCAGTGACGCTACGGCGGCGTACGGCTGTGCCGTGCGCCGCCGGGCCGCGCGAGAACCGATTGCCGAGTGAAGCGAGACCAGGAGCTGCCAAAGCGCAGCGGAGGCGGCAACGCAGACTTGGAGCCGACCGAAGCGGAGCGGAGGGCGGCGACGCAGATTCGGTCAGTAGCGTGTTCGGCCGTGACGGATTTGGCGTTCCAGGAGATGCTGCCCATCGGTCACCACGACGACACGCCGTACAAGCTCCTCACCACCGAGGGCGTCACGGCGTTCGAGGCCGGCGGCCGAGGCTTCCTCGAAGTCGATCCCGGCGTCCTGACGCTGCTGGCCAAGCAGGCGATGCTCGACATCGCCCACCTCCTGCGCCCGGGCCACCTCCAGCAGCTCCGGAACATCCTCGATGATCCGGAGGCGTCGGCCAACGACCGGTTCGTCGCGCTCGAGCTCCTGAAGAACGCGTGCATCGCCGCCGGCGGCGTGCTGCCGGGGTGCCAGGACACCGGCACTGCCATCGTGATGGGCAAGAAGGGCGAGGGTGTCCTCACGGGCGCCAACGACGAAGCGTGGATCGCCCGCGGCATCGAGCGCACCTACGACGAAGCCAACCTCCGGCACTCGCAGATGGCGGCCCTCTCGATGTGGGACGAGGTCAACACCGGCACCAACCTCCCGGCCCAGATCGAGCTGTACGCCGTGCCCGGCGACGAGTACCACTTCCTGTTCATGGCGAAGGGCGGCGGCTCGGCCAACAAGAGCTTCTTGTTCCAGGAGACCAAGGCGCTCCTGAACCCGGCCAGCCTGATGCGCTTCCTCGACGAGAAGCTCCGCACCCTCGGTACGGCGGCGTGCCCGCCCTACCACCTCGCCGTGGTGATCGGGGGCACCAGCGCCGAGTACACGCTGAAGGTCGCCAAGCTGGCGTCGGCCCGCTATCTCGACTCGTTGCCCACCACCGGCAACGACCTCGGCCGCGGTTTCCGCGACATCGAGCTCGAGCAGCAGGTGCTCGACCTCACCCGAGGCTTCGGCATCGGCGCCCAGTTCGGCGGCAAGTACTTCTGCCACGACGTGCGCGTCATCCGCCTCCCGCGCCACGGCGCGTCCTGTCCGGTCGGCATCGCCGTGTCGTGCTCCGCCGACCGCCAGGCGCTGGCCAAGATCACCGCCGACGGCGTCTTCCTCGAGCAGCTGGAGACCGATCCCGCCCGCTTCCTGCCCGAGACGACAGACGACGATTTGGAGCAGGACGTCGTCCCGATCGATCTGAACCGCCCGATGGTCGAGATCCGCGCCACGCTGTCGCAGTACCCGGTCAAGACGCGCCTCTCGCTCACCGGGCCGATGGTGGTGGCCCGCGACATCGCCCACGCCAAGTTGAAAGAACGCCTCGATCGGGGCGAAGCGCTGCCGCAGTACCTCCGCGACCACTGCGTGTACTACGCCGGTCCGGCCAAGACGCCCGCGGGGTACGCGTCCGGCTCGTTCGGACCCACGACCGCTGGGCGCATGGACAGCTACGTACACCAGCTCCAGCAGGCCGGGGGCAGCTTCGTGATGCTGGCCAAGGGCAACCGGTCGCGCGCCGTCACCGAGGCGTGCCAGGCCAACGGCGGCTTCTACCTCGGGTCGATCGGCGGGCCGGCGGCCCGACTGGCCCAGGACTGCATCACCAAGGTGGAGGTGATCGAGTACCCCGAACTCGGCATGGAAGCGGTCTGGAAGATCGAGGTCCGCGACTTTCCCGCCTTCATCGTGGTCGACGACAAGGGCAACGACTTCTTCGAGACGGTGTCGGCGCCGGCCACACCGGTGGCCGTGCGCTGACCCCATGCCGAAGGACATGTGCCGGGTGGAAGGCGGCGCCTTCGACATGGGCTCGGCCGACTTCTATCCGGAGGAGCGCCCGGTCCACCGGGTGTCGGTCGACGGCTTCTGGATGGACGAGCACCCGGTCACGGTGGTCGAGTTCCGCCGGTTCGTGAAGGCCACCGGTCACGTCACGGTGGCCGAGCGGGCGCCCGACCCCGGCGACTTCCCGGACGCCGACCCCGACCAACTCGTGCCCGGCTCGCTCGTGTTCCGCCAGCCGCCCGGGCCGGTGCCGCTCGACGACGTCCGCCGCTGGTGGCACTGGGTGCCCGGAGCCGACTGGCGCCATCCGACCGGGCCGGGGAGCACGCTCGACGGCCTCGACCGCCATCCGGTCACGCACGTCGCCTACGACGACGCCGCCGCCTATGCCACCTGGGCCGGCAAGTCGTTACCGACCGAGGCGGAATGGGAGTTCGCGGCACGCGGCGGCCTCGACGGCGCGGTGTTCGCGTGGGGCGACGACCCGACGCCGAAGGATCGCCAAATGGCCAACACGTGGCAGGGCCGCTTCCCGTGGGAGAACCTCCGTCTCGACGGCTACGAGGGCACCTCGCCGGTCAAGAGCTTCCCACCCAACCGGTACGGTCTCTACGACATGACGGGCAACGTCTGGGAGTGGACGGACGACTTCTTCGCCGCCCACGAGATCGACGAGGCGACGCGACCGTGCTGCGTGCCGCACAACCCCCGCCGCGCCACGCCCGACCCCACTGTCGGCGCCGGCGCACCGGGATCTCACCTCCCGCGCCGTGTCATCAAGGGCGGCTCGCACCTGTGCGCGCCGAACTACTGCCTCCGTTACCGGCCGGCGGCACGGCAAGCCGAGACGGTGGACACGTCGACGAGCCACATCGGCTTCCGCTGCATCGTCCGCGACGAACCGCAGGCGTGACGTGGCGAGGTCACCGACCCGCTTCGACCGCCGTTGCATCGCCTCGCCCGCGCCACTCGAACAAACCGGCACTCAGCTCGCACGCCAGCACCAACGTCCAACCGACCACGATGAGATAGGTCAGCAGGACGAGGCTGGCACCGAGGACACCGTAGGTCGTGGTGGCGTGGGCGAGCTTGGGCGCGAAGTAGATGTTCACGGCGGCGTGAACGGCGGGCGCGGCGAGGGCGATGAGCGCGGCGCCCGGCAAGTGGTCGAGCGGTCGCTGGCCTCGACTCGGGAGCCGTTGGGCGACCAGCCACCACAGCGCGCCCGAGACGACACCGAACACGATCACGCCGGCGAGGACCGACCAGCCGTGGTCACGCAGGCGGTTCTCGAGGATGCCGAGCCAGGCCACCAGCAGGACGACGACGACGAAGGCGACGCCGCCCCACTCGGCCAGCGGTGTCTTCGGCACCGGTACGCGCCACACCACCGCACTGATCATGCGCAGGGCCCGCAGGGCACTCCGTGCCGCCCAGATCGTGAGGACCACGCCGGCCACGAGGATCACCACGTGGGCGCGCTGCGATCCCTCGGCGGCCTGGGCGATGGAGTCGGCGACGGCGCCGGTGACACCGATGCTGTCGGTCGCGTCCCGGGTCTGCTCGGCCGAGTTCGAGGCGTACAACCCGATGCCGGCCACGAACGTGTAGGCGAGGGGGAAGAGCAGCACGAAGATCCGCATGGCGAAGTAGCTCGCCAGCAGCGTGTCGTTGGCGTAGTTGGGCCGGGTCAGCATCGTGGTGCCGAGGTCGACCAGCGGCCAGCGCTGACGAGTGCGCTCGAGCGTGGCCTGGCCGCGCTCGAGCCATGCCGTCATGCGGCGAGGACTACGCGACGTCGCCACCGCTGTCTCCGTCGAGGTTCGAGGGCGTGAAGGTCAAGCGGCGCCACAAGCACGACGACGTGCCCGTAACGCCGTACGACCTCTTCGTCCTGCTACTCACCATCCTGTCGCTCGTCAATCTGTTCCTGCTCGTTCTCCCGATCGCGACGACGACCAAGGGCGTCCTGCTCGTGGTCGACATCGTCGCGTGTTCGTTCCTGCTCGCCGATGTCGTCTTGCGGATCCGGCGCGCGCCCACGCCCCGCGACTATCTCATCCGGGACAAGGGCTGGCTCGACGCGCTCGGCAGCTTGCCGTTTCCCGGTCTGCGTCTCTTCCGAATCCGGCGCGTCGTCGTCGTGAGCAAACAGGTGGCGGAGCTGGGCGGGAGCAGGCTGTGGAAGGGCTTCCTCGCCGAGCGGGCCCAGGCGACCCTCCTGTTGGTGGTGCTGCTCGTGCTCGTCACGATCGAGGCCGGCTCCATCGCCGTGCTGCGGGCCGAACGCGATGCGAATACGGCGACGATCAGGTCGGCCAGCGATGCCCTGTGGTGGTGCATGGAGACCATCACCACCATCGGGTACGGCGACGAGGTGCCGGTCACGAACGCCGGGCGGATCGTCGGCGTGTGGCTCATGATCGTCGGGGTGGGTCTGTTCGGCACGTTCACGGCCTTCGTGGCCAACGAGTTCCTGACTCCGCAGGCCCGCAGCGGTGCCGCCGCCAACGAGAACCGTGAGCTCATGCGGCGCCAGCAGGAGCTGCTGGACCGACTGGAGGCGCGCCTCGACGCCTTGGAGGCGATCGAGCGGGCTAGCCCGTCAGAGGTAGTCGTGGCGGGTGAGCCACCGGAACGCGACCCAGCCCCAGGTGGGCGGGATGTAGAAGGTGATGAGGCGATGGGTCAGGGCGGCGGCCACCGCCGTCTCTGACGGGATGCCGAAGGCGGTGAGCCCGGCGACGAGGCTGGCCTCGGCCACGCCCATGCCACCCGGTACGGGCACGACGCTGGAAATGAACGTGGCGCCCGTGTTGACGAGCAACAGTGCCGGCAGCGGGAGCGAGGCGCCGTAGGCGCGCAGGTTCATGCCGAGCACGATGGCGTAGAGCACCTGGCTGCCCAGATTGCCCCCGATGATGCTGAAGAACTTCCGAGGTGAGCTCAGCACCGTCTTGATGTCGTGCAGCGCCGGCCGGATCGGCTTCATGATGCGAGCGCGGAGCTTCGGCGCGAGGACGAGCACGGCGACAGCGACCCCGAGAGCGATGATGGCGATGAGGATGATCGTTGACCACGAGTCGCCGCCTCCTGTGTCGGAGAACTGGAGCGACGACCCGACCAAGAGCAGCGAGACGACGACGACGAACATCTGCACCACGAATCCGCCCACGCTCGTCAGTACGCCGCAGCCGACGGCCGTCGCCACCGGCACGCCCTGCTTGTTGTAGAAGCGCGCCGAGATGGCGGCCACGCCGACCGTCGACGGGACGGCCAGGTTGGTGAACTTCTGGGAGTACTGCAGCACGACGGCGGGGCCGTACGGCAGCGTTTGCGGCAGAGCGCCGAGGGCGGCGACAGCGTCGGTGAAGGCGGGCAGGAGCGACACCAGCAAGGCCGCCACCACCCAGAACCAGTCGGCGCTCTTGAGCTCCTCGCCCACGCCGCTGATGTCGCCTACCTGGCTCAGGAGGGCCCAGACGGCGATGATCGTGCCCACGACGATCAGCGCCTGCTTCCACGAGATCCGCTGGAGCTCGGCCGGCTCGGGTACCTCGGCCCCGGTGGCGGTGGTGATGGCGGTGCGCAGGCCGTCGAGGAGCTTGGGCGGCCGGGGCTCGGCCTCGGGTCGGGCCCGGTCGTAGGCACGCACCGCCTCACGCGAGGCGGCGTCGAGGGCGGGTGGCTGCAGGTACGGGAGCGTCGACACGGCGGCGTCGGTGGACCGGCGGAGCAGCGCCGCCGAGGCGCGATCGGGTCCGGCCAACCGACCGGTGGCCGCCAGTAGCACGGCGCGGTCGATGCCGATCTGCTGCGCGGTGGCGGGCGTGTGGCCCTGCCCGAAGTCGATGAGCTGCACGCCGGTGGCGGTGACGATCACGTGGTCGGCGTCGAGCCGGCCGTGCGACAACCGCGCACCGTGCAGGCGCTCGGCTTGGTCCCACAGGTCGTCGAGGAGGGCGTCGGTGACCTCCTCCGGCGCCAGCTCGGCGAGGGAGCGGCCTGGCGTCTCCGCCGTCGCCAGCAGGGCGATGGTGCCGCGGGCTGGCCCGGTCGAGACGATGTCGGGCACACCGACACCGGCCCGTTCGGCCAGCAACGTGACGAGCACTTCGTCGTTCACATGGTCGGTGCCGTCGCGCATGATGTCGATCTCGGTGTTCCGATACCAGATCAGACGCCAGAGCCGGTTGAGGAGCTGCGCCTCTTCGGCGTCGGCGCCGTAGGCCTTCACGGCCAGGCGCCGGCCGTCGGTGCCGACGGCGTCGACCCGGACGGCGGCCCACGGCTGGACCGGCCCGAGCTGCGCGTCCACCACGTCGACACCCAACGATCCGAGGGCGTCGATGACATCGTCGACCGATGGCCGCCCTCTCGGTGAGCCGAACGCGAGGTGCACGGCCGCGGCGGTGGCGATCCCGATGAGGACGCCGCCGACGAGGTCGATGACGTAGCCGGCCGGTGCGGCCAGACTGGCCGCCGCCATGACGACCACGACCGCGATCCCCAACCGCCGCAGCGGCCGCACGAGGTAGGGGCCGGCCGTCAACACGACGGCCGAGGCCACCGCCACCCGCACCATCGGGAAGGTCGGGAGGTCGGAGCTGGTGAAGACGTCCGAGAGGCTGTCGTCGCGGCCCGACCCGACGGTGATGGCGAGGACTCGAGCGACGAACCAGGCCACGAGGCCGGCGATCAGCAGGTCACGACCGAGGCGCCAGCGCTTGCCGGCGACCGCCAGCGCGGCCAGGCCCAACACCACCCACAACGAGCCGAGCTTGTAGACGAAGTCGAAGAACGCCGACAACCACGATGGGACGTCGGCGAACGCCTGGACGAGGTCCACCTGCCAGGACGCCACATCGGTCGAGCGGAAGCACGCCAGCACGAGTCCCAGGACCGAGGCGACGAGGATGGCGACGTCGCCGAGCCGCCGGTGAATCAGGTCCGGCGCCACCTCGACGAACGGCTGCCAGCTCCGCCACGACGGCCGGATGACTCCCGCGTCCGCGGCACCGGCCCTCGTCGGTCTTGGTGGGCTGGCCCGCACGTCGTCAGCGTTGCACGCGCGCGTGCTCGTTTCCGTCATGGCGCGAGATCGGCGACGGCCTCCCCCAACGTCCGGTACATGCGCACGCCCTTGGCGTCGCCCACGCGCAACAGGTCGCGCACTTGGCCGACTCCCTGGGCCAACGCCAGCGTGACACCGGTGTCGGCCAGCGACTCGGCCAGCTCGTCCAGCATGCGGATGGCAGTGACGTCGATGAACGCCATGGCGCCCGCGTCGACCACGAGTGCCTTCGTGCCGGGCCGGGCGGCCTCGGCGTTGAGGGCGGCCTTCACCGCTTCGGCGTTGGCGAAGAAGAGGCCGCTCTCGACCCGGACGACCACGACGCCTGGCACCGGCGTGTTCTCCGGGTGGCGATCGCGGTCGGCGAACTGCCCGTCGCCCCCCGGCACCCGGCCCAGCTCGGCGATGTAGGGCTTCGACGCGCGGTAGATGAGGAGCAGGAGAGACACGGCGATCCCGATGAACAGCCCAGGGAGCGTGTCGAAGACGAGCACGCCGAACATGGCCGCGAAGGCGGCGATGAAGTCGGCGCGGGCGGCGTGACCGTAGATGCGGCCGAGGCGCTGGGTATAGAGCCGGTAGAGGTCGGTCAGGGCGCCGAAGTCGATGAGCCCGATGAGGGCGGCGATGACGATCGCCGCCAGCGTCGCCTCCGGCACGTCCTCGAAGAGTCCGGTCAGGAACAGCAGCGTGAGCACGGTCAGCCCGGCGACGAAGAGGCTCGGCAACTGCGTCCGGGCGCCGGCGGCCACGTTGACCGCGGTCTTCGAGAGGCTGCCGTTCACCACCATGCCGCTCGACAGCCCGGAGCCGAGGTTGGCCGCTCCGAGCCCGAGCAGTTCGCGGTTGGAGTCGATCCGGTCGTGGTCGTGGGTGGCGTAGGTCTTCGCCGCGCCGAGTCCTTCGGCGAAGCCGACGAGCATGATGCCGAGGGCCGGCCCGCCGGTGGCGAGGAAGTCGTGGAAGCTGATGCCGTCGGGTAGACCGAATGACGGCAGGCCCGAAGGGATGGGGCCCACGATGGCGACGCCGTGGTGGTCGAGGTCGAACAGCTTCACCAGCACGACGCCAGCCAGGACGGCGACGAGGGCGGCGGGCACGACGGGCGCGATGCGTCGGAGCCCGAGCACGATGGCGAGCGAGACGAGCCCGACGAGCAGCGTGCGCCACTGCGTGTCGCCGAGGTTGCCGAGCAGCGCCCACACCTGTCGGAAGAAGTTGCCGTCGCCCTTCTCGACTCCGAACAGCTTCGGCAACTGGCCGACGATGATCGTGAGGGCCAGGCCGATGATGAACCCCTTCAACACGGGCTCGGAGATGAAGTTGGCGAGGAAGCCGAGCCGAAACAACCCGGCCACGAGGGCGAGGACCCCCACCATGAGGGCCAGGGCGGCGGTTAAGGCGGCGAATTCGTCGGGTCGGTTCCCGGCCAAGCCGGCGACCGCCGCCGCCGACAGGGCCGCCGTCGCCGACATCGGTCCCACGATCAGGCGGCGCGAGCTGCCCAGGAGGGCGTACAGCACCAGGGCCGCCGGCGCGGCGTAGAGGCCGACGACGGGCGAGACGCCGGCGATCGACGCGTAGGCGAGGGCCTCGGGCACGAGCACGGCCCACACCGTGAGGCCGGCGAGAACGTCGCCCGTCAGCCAGGCGCGCTGGTAGCCGTGCAGCGAGCCGAAGAACGAGACGGGGCTAGAGGCCGAGGAGCTTCGCCTTCTGGGCCTCGAACTCGGCGTCGGTGAGGATGCCCTGCTGCTTCAGCGCCGCCAGCCGCTCGAGTTGGGCGATGGTGTCGTCTTCGCTCGGGGCCGCGGCGGGCGGCGGGGCCGCCGCCTGCGCGTTGGCGACGGCCTGGTCGGCGGCCGCCTGCATGGCGGCCTGCTGCTGCTGGGCCTCGTAGGCCTGGGCGTCCGCGGCCTGCTGGGCCTGGTTCGCCTTCTTCTTCGACATGCCGCCGACGACCGCGGTGGCGGTGCCGGCGACGACGGCGGTGCGGGCCGCCGTGCCGACGAGGCTGGGGCGCCCGACGCGGGCGATTGGTCGTCTGAGCATCTTCAGGTTCCTCTCAACTGTCGGCGCTGGCGAGCGCGTCTTGGACGGTTTCGGCATCGAGACGGTCGTGGGCCACCAGTCGGCCTCCGGCGTTGGCGATGGCCGTGACGAGCCGGCGGGCCCACGTGTTCTCCCACACGACGACAGCGGCGGAGCTCCCGGGCTCGAGCAGTTCGCTGGCGAGGTCGAGGTCGCTGTCGCTCAGGAGACCGCCAGCCTCTCCGTCCAGGTCGTCGAACGGGGCGGCCTCGTCGTCGGGGAGATCGGAGAGCTCGATGGCGTCGATGGAGCCGTCGTCGTTCTTCGTGACGAAGACGAGATCGATGATGTGGACGATGTCGTTGTTCACGAGGTCGGCCAGCGCCGGGGCGATCTCGCCCTTGAACTGGCTCCCCGGGAACGCGATCACGGCGAGCTCGACCGGGCCGAGCATCTCCTCAGGCATGCTGTTGCTTCCTTCCTGGATCGGGACCGTGGTACCGGCCGACCGCACCCTACTCACCTGCATCGCGCCCGTCGGCCGGGAGAATGGTCCTTGACACCAGCGGAAATGGTGGGGTACGTCCTACGTGCTTTCTCCGGCCGCGCACCAGCACCGCGGCCTCGAACCCCGAGAGAGGCGCCGCATGGCCACGCTGACCGCGTGGAAGTTCGACACCGCCGAGGGCGCGGATCAAGCCGAGGCGAAACTGATCGAACTGTCCAAGCAGGAACTGATCCACGTCCAAGACGCGGCCACCGTGAGCTGGCCCGCCGACCGGAAGAAGCCGAAGACGCGCCAGCTCGAGAACCTCACGGGGGCTGGCGCCGTCGGCGGTGCGTTCTGGGGTCTGTTGTTCGGCATCCTCTTCTTCGTACCGCTCCTCGGGCTCGCCATCGGCGCCGCCGCCGGCGCCATCGGTGGCTCGCTCGCCGACGCCGGTATCAGTGACGACTTCATCAAGTCCGTGCGCGAACAGGTCACCCCCGGCACGTCGGCCCTCTTCGTCCTCTCGAGCGATGCCGTCCTCGACAAGATCGTCGACGAGTTCAAGGACACCAAGGCCCGCCTGATCAGCACCAACCTCACCAACGAGCAGGAGGCGGCGTTGCGCGCCGCCTTCGCCGACGACTAGGAGCCAGGGATGTCAGATCTCCGTCGTTCCGACGTAACCGGTTGGGTGGGCTGGATCGTCTTTGCCGGCTTCTTCATGATCATCAACGGCATCTTCGGTGGCCTGCAGGGGCTGTCGGCGCTGCTTCGTGATCAGACGTACTTCGTGGTCGGCGAAAACGGCCTGCTGACGTTCAACTACACCGCATGGGGCTGGATCCACTTGATCCTCGGGATCCTGCTCATCGTCGTCGGCATCTTCCTGTTGCGGGGCGCCGGCTGGGCGAGGGTCCTCGCCGTCATCATCGTCGGTATCCACATGATCGCCCAGTTCGGGTTCATCTCGTCGTTCCCGGTGTGGGGGATCATCATGATCGCCCTCGACGCCCTCATCCTCTACGCGCTGCTCGTACACGGGCGGGAGATCTCAGCGGTGTGACGACGACAACGACCACCGACACCGAGCCGGCACCGGAGCCCGCGGCGGCACCGCCGGCCTCGCGTCACCGGGTGCGGGGCACCTTCGCGTGGATCCTGCTCGTCCTCGCCGCCCTTCTGGTCGGTATCGCCAGCGTGTCCGTGTGGGCGGCGCGCACCGTCGTCAACGAGGACCGCTTCAACGCGCTCGTGTCCAACGTCGTCAGCGATCCCGGCGTGATCTCGGCGGCATCGGCCTACATCACGACCCAGGCCCAGACGGCGGTCGTGAACTCGGGCGTCATCGAACAGCTACCACCGGCGCTCCAGGGGGCGGCCAACGTGGTGAGCGGTGCGATCTTCAGCCGGGTCGAAGAGCGGGTGAACGACGTGCTGTCGTCGGACGCGGGCCAGAAGCTCCTGCTGGGGGCGGTCAAGGTGGCCCACAGTCAGGCAATGAAAATCCTGCAAGGCAAGGGGATCGTGAACTCGGACGCCTTCACGATCAAGGACGGCACCGTCACGCTCAACCTCATCCCGGTGGTGCGCCAGGTGCTGATCCGCCTCCAGCAGGACGGCCTGGTCCCGTCCAGCATCACCATCCCCACCGACGCCAGCCAGCCCGGCCCGCTCCAGCAGGCGCTGGGCGGACGGCTGCCCCCGGACTTCGGCCAGCTCGTCGTGTACCGGACAAGCGCGGCGTCGTCGGATGATCTGCTCAATACAGCGCAGCGGGCACTGGCGGCCGGCAAACGGGGCCTCGTGCTGCTCGTGATCCTTGCCCTGCTCTGCTGCGTCGGTGCCGTGCTCGTAGCCGTGAAGCGCCGCCAAGCCGTGTTCCGCCTCGGCGTGGCCATCGTGATCGTCTGCGTGTTGCTGATCATCGTCGTCAGACGCGTCGCGGCGGCGCTGCCTGGGGCCACACACACGGCGGGGGGCGAGGCGGTGGCGCGCGCCCTCGGCAACGCGTTCAAGTCGAGCCTCACGCGAGCGCTCCTCCTCATCGCTCTGATCGCCGCCATCACCGCCGTCCTCGCCTTCTTCTGGCGACCACTGCTCTCCTGGTCGGGTAAGCACCAGGAGTTCGCCACCCTCGCTGTCATCGGCATCGGGCTGGTGCTGCTCCTCGTGCTCGGCATCAGCTGGGCGTCGGTGATCTTCGCCGCCATCGTCGTGGCCGGCGGTCTCGTGGCCGTGCGCGTGCTGGCCAAGCCGCCGGCGCCGACAGAGCCAGCCTCCCCCGCGCCGACCTAGTCGACTTCGCCGAGGGCCTCGACCACCGGCAACTTGGCGGCGCGCGTGGCCGGGAACCAGCCGGCGACGGCGCCGGCCACCGCGGCCAGGCCTACGAAAGCGGCGATCTGGCCGCTGGGATACGACAGCTCGCGGAACCCTTCGTCGGCGAGAGCCCGCACCGCCGCCGCCCCGAGCACGCAGCCGACGGCGACGCCGAGGATGGCGCCGATCGTCGACACCGAGATCGCCTCCCAGCGCACCATGCCCCGCACCTGCTGGCGGTCCATGCCGACGGCGCGCAACAGGCCGATCTCCCGCGTGCGCTCGTAGACGGACAAGCCGACCGTGTTGGCCACGCCGAGCAGGGCGATCAACACCGACATGCCGAGCAGCACGTTGACGAGCGTGAAGACGGCGTCGAGCTGCGCCCGTGTGTCAGCGCGCAGCTCCTGTTGGTCGCGGACCTCGATCTGCGGCGAGTCGGCCACGGCGTCCTTCACGGCGGCGCGCAGCGTGGCGCCGTCGACCTCCGGGTCGAGGGCGCGCACGCCGACCTCGTCGACGCCCGGCGCCGACGACGTGCCGCCCAACTGGGTGCCGGCGCGCGTGCTGAGGGCGCGGTCGACGAACAGCCGGGCGTTCTGCAGGGCACGGCCGTCGGCACCGGTGGCCAGCACCGTCGACGCCACGGGTTGACCGCCGGCGAACTGGAGCCAGACGGCGTCGCCGGTGTGCAGATCGAGTTCGTCGGTGATCACGTTGTCGAGGACCACGCCGCCGGTGGTCAACCCGGTGATGGCCTCATCCGGTACGCCGGCGTTGAAGCCTGCGCCGAACGTCGCCGGGTCGACAGCCACCACCCGCCGCACCTCCAAGCCGTCGAAGGCGGGCGGGCTGCCGTCGGCGCGCGCCTTGGCGATCCGCGCCCGCGTGAGTTCGACGCCGGTCACCGTCGCTTGTCCCGCCGTCGCCTGGCGAACCCGGTCGACGATCGGATCGGCGATGTTGCCCTGATCCGTCGACAGCACGAGATCGGCCCGTACCCCCGCTTCGATGGCGTTGCCCACCGAGGCCTGGATGCTGTCGGCGATCACAGCGGTGAACGTGACGAGGCCGACACCGACCATCAGTGCCGCCGCCGTCGCCGACGACCGACGCGGTGAGCGGGACGTGTTGCGCTGGCCGAGGCGGCCGGCCAGGCCGACGCCGGCTCGGGCGCACACCGTGAGCGCCGCCCCGAGGAGAGCCACGAGCACGGCGACGAGCACCGAGATACGGCCGGCCACCGCCGCGCCGGCGGAGCCGAGCACGACGACGACGCCGAGCGCCGCCAGCACCGTGGCGAAGCCGCGCCCGCCCACGACGCGAGCGAGCGGACGCACGAGCACGACGCTGACCGCCGCCACGCCGATGAACCCGACGACCGAGCCGAGGCCGAGAAGGGCCAACTGGTTGCCGACATCACCCACGACGGCGAGGGCAATGATGAGGGCGCCGACGGCGCTGGCGATCACGCCGCCGACGATGCGCACGACGGGATGGCGCGTGGCCCGCACCGCGTCGTCCGACAGGGCGACGACGGGCGGCACCGTGGTGGCGCGCCAACACGGGTACAGCGCCGCCACCACCGTCACCGCCGCGCCGAGAAGCGTGATGCGGATGAGGCCGCCCGCGTTCACGGCGAGCGGTCCGGGCGGCAGGGGCGCGCCGGCCGCGCCGAACAACCAGCGCAGGCCGCTGGCGAGCCCGATGCCGGCCACCGCCCCGATGGCCCCGGACAGCAAGCCGATCACGAGCGCCTCGGCCACCTGGGCCCCGAACACCTGGCGGCGCGAGGCGCCGACGGCCCGCAGCAAGGCCAGTTCGCGGGTGCGTTGCGTCAGCGTGATGGTGAACGTGTTCAGGATGAGGAAGCCGCCGACGAACAGGGCCGCGCCCGAGAAGGCGGCGAGGGCGCGGGTGACGAACGAGAAGTAGTCCTTCACGGCATCGGCCTGCTCCTGCGACGCCGTGCTGCCGAGCACGGCCTCCAGGGCGGCCGGGCCGAAGCGCTCGTCGAGCGCGGCCTGCACGTGCGGCTCGAGGGTGTCGAGATCCTCACCGTCGTCGGCGGCGAGAACGACGGTGTCGTAGCCGGGCTGCCCGAGGGCCGACGGCGCCGTCGCGGCGTCGAAGAGTGTCACGGTCGTCCGGGGGACGCCGTCCTCGGAGCCGAACCGGGCCAGGCCGACGATTTCGAACTGCTCGGTGCCCGAGGCGACGGCGACCGACACGGGATCGCCGACGTGGAAGCCGCGGTCGTGGGCGGTGGCGAGGTCGATCACCACTCCGCCGGGTCGGGGCGGCGTGCCGTCCACCAGGCTGAACTGGTTCAGGCGGGCGTCATCGATCCACTCGATGCCCAGGGTCGGCGGCCCCTCGCTCGTGACGGGGTGGCCTTGCTTGTCGATGAGCTGCGCCACCCCGAAACGGGTGCCGGCGGCGGCGGCCACGCCGGGCACGCCCTCGACCACGTCCACGGCGTCGACAGGGACCTGACCGCGCGAGACGAAACCGCCGCTCTGGCCGGCGAAGGCGGGCGCCGACCGCACGAGGATGTCGACCCCGGCGTTGCGGTCGGCGAAGAGCCGATCGAACGCCTGGTCGACGGTGTTGCCGAGTACGCCGGTGCCGCCGGCCAGCGCGCACCCGAGCACGATCGCCGCCACGCACAGGGCGAAGCGGAGCTTGCGCTCGGCGAGGCCGCGGAGCGTGGCTCGCAGCATCCACCGATGATGCCGGGTCGCCCAGCCGTTCTCGTGCGCGGGAAGTGTCGTGTACGCCTTGAACGCGGGTCAGTTCGATGCGGCTAGGCGAGGGCGACGAGGTCGGCGAGGTCGTCGGACCAGTAGTCGAGCGTGCCGTCGGGCATGAGGAGGACCCGCTGGGGGGTGAGGCGCTCCACGAACTCGGCGTCGTGGCTGACCACCACCATCGAGCCGGGCCAGTCGGCGAGGGCGGCGGCGACGGCGTCGCGGCTGGGCGGGTCGAGGTTGTTGGTGGGCTCGTCGAGCAGCAGCAGGTTGTGACGGCCGGCCACGAGCTGGGCCAGGGCCAGCTTCGTCTTCTCGCCGCCCGACAGGGTGCCGGCGGGCTGGAACGCCTTGTCGCCGGTGAGGCCGAACATGCCGAGGAGCGACCGCAGCACCGTGTCGTCGAGACCGGCCTGCTCCCGGAGGTGGTCGAGCAGTGTGCGCTCGGGCACGAGGCCGTCGTGCTCCTGGGCGTAGTAGCCGGCCGAAACCTGGTG
>DASXAI010000773.1:0-9309 GCA_036406775.1 Acidimicrobiales bacterium | reverse complement strand
GCACGGGGCGCCCGAGCCTCGCCACGCCGTCGTGGCCTGCGGCGGGGCGATGGGCGGACTGCTCGGGCCGGCCGGCCTGTACCAGCGCCTGGGGGAGACGCTCGTCGGCCAAGGCGTCGACGTGCTGCGCGTGAGCTACCGGCGGCCCAACGACCTGGACGCCTGCTGTCTCGATGTGGCGGCGGCCGTGCAGCTCGCCGTGGGCGCCGGCGCGGCCAAAGTGGTCGTGATGGGCCACTCGTTCGGCGGCGCGGTGGCGGTGCGAGTGGGCGTCGCCATCCCCGACACCGTGGCTGGCGTCGTCACCTTCGCGACCCAGTCCGCCGGCTGTGAGGTGGCCGGCGGCCTGGCGCCGCGTCCCTTGCTGCTGTTCCACGGTGAGCGCGACGAGATCCTGCCTGTCGAGACGTCGGCCATCGTCCGGCAGATCGCGGGTGGCGGCGAGCTCGTCGTGCTGCCGAACGAGGGGCACCTGCTGTCCAAGTCGGGGCCGATCCTGGAAGAACGCCTCGCCGAGTGGCTTCCGGAGGTTCTGGGTCCATGATGGGCCCATGACCACTGTCACCGCGGCCGCTTCCGGCACCATCGACATCGGCGGGGACCTCACTGTCAACCGTCTCGGGTTCGGTGCCATGCGCCTCACCGGGCGGGGCATCTGGGGCGAGCCTCGCGACCGGGACGAGGCCAAAGCGGTCCTGCGCCGCGCCCTCGAGCTCGACGTGAACTTCATCGACACCGCCGATTCGTATGGTCCGGCCGTCAGCGAGCTCCTCATCGCCGAGGCGCTCCATCCCTATCCGGACGGCCTGGTCATCGCCACCAAGGGTGGGCTCGAGCGGCCCGGCCCGGGGCAGTGGGTGCCCAACGGCGACCCGGAGTACCTGCGGGAGGCGTGCGACGCGAGCCTCGAGCGCCTGCGCCTCGAGCAGATCCCGCTGTACCAGTTCCACCGGCCGGATCCGCGGGTCCCGCTCGACGACTCGATTGGCGCGCTGGTCGAGCTGAAGAACGCGGGCAAGATCCGCCACATCGGCCTTTCGAACGTCACCGAGGCCGAGCTGCGCCGAGCCGAGAAGCTGACGCCGATCGTGTCGATCCAGAACCGCTACAACGTGTCGGATCGCCGGTCGGACTCCTTGGTCGACTTGTGCGAGCAGGAGTCGCTCATCTTCCTCCCGTGGGGGCCCATCCAGGAGCTCGAGGGCCGGCCGGCGGTGGCCGAGGCCGCGACCCGGCACGGCGCCACGCCGACGCAGGTCGTGCTGGCGTGGTTGCTGGCCCGGTCGCCGGCCATGGTCCCCATCCCGGGCACCGGCTCGGTCGCCCACCTCGAAGAGAACGTGGCGGCGGCGGGGCTCGAGCTCACGCCGGCCGAGGTGGCGAGCATCAGCGGCTGGGAATAGTTGCATCTGCAACTACGTTGCACGGCGTAGTTCGAAGGTTGCAAGGAGACCGAAATGCCCGCTGTGAACGTTGACGACATCCTGGTGCTGCCGGCCGTACCCACGCCCGACCGCGGCACCGCGGTGGACCGGCCGGTCGCGTCGGTCACCGTCGCGCCGCCCGGCTATGAGGGCGAGGGGTTCCCCGTCCGCCGGGCGTTCGCGGGGGTGGACCTGGCCCAGCTCGACCCGTTCATCCACATGGACCAGATGGGCGAGGTCGACTACGTGCTGGGTGAGCCCAAGGGCACGGCGTGGCACCCCTACCGTGGCTTCGAGACCGTCACGTACATCCTCGACGGCGTCTTCCGGCACCAGGACTCCAACGGCGGCGGCGGCCTGATCACCAACGGCGACACGCAGTGGATGACCGCCGGTGGCGGCATCCTCCACATCGAGGCGCCACCGGAGGACATGGTGGCGAGCGGCGGGCTGTTCCACGGCATCCAGCTGTGGGTGAACCTGCCCTCCCGCCTCAAGATGACCTCGCCCCGGTACCAGGACATCCGGGCCGGGCAGGTCGCCCTGCTCCGGTCGGACGACGGCGGCGCCCTCGTGCGGGTGATCGCCGGCGACGTCGCCGGTCACCACGGCCCCGGCAGCACCCATACCGACATCTCGGTGGTGCATGCCAGCATCGCCCCGGGTGCCGAGCTACGGCTCCCGTGGCCGGCCGAGTACAACGCCCTCGCCTACGTGCTGGCGGGGTCGGGAACGGTCGGCACGGAGCGGCGGCCGGTGGAGACGGGCCGGCTGGCCGTGTTCGGGCCCGGCGACGTGATCACTGTCGCCGCCGATGCGACCCAGGACAGCCGCACCGACAAGCTCGAGGTGCTGCTCCTCGGCGGCCGCCCGATCCGCGAGCCCGTCGCCGCCTACGGCCCGTTCGTGATGAACAACCGGGCCGAACTCGTGCAGGCGTTCGAGGACTACCAGGCGGGCCGGCTCGGCACCATCCCGGCGTAGGTTCGGTGGTGGAGGCCGGCGTGCGACACTTCGGGCTCGTGACGAGCAACGAGATGGCGCGGCTCGACGCCGTGGCCCAGGCCGACCTGGTGCGGCGGGGCGAGCTGTCGGCGGTCGAACTGGTCGAGAGCGCCATCGAGCGGATCGAACGGCTGAACCCGACACTCAACGCCGTCGTGACGCCGATGTTCGACACCGCCTTGGATGCCGCCCGCGCCGGCCCGACCGGACCCCTCGCGGGCGTGCCGTATCTCCTGAAGGATCTGGCCGTCGAGGTGAGCGGCGTCCGCTTCACCGAGGGTTCGAGATTCCTCGCGGCGAACGTGTCGACCTACGACTCCGAGCTCGTCGTGCGGTTGCGCCGAGCCGGACTGGTGATCCTCGGCAAGACGAACACACCGGAGTTCGGCATGGCGCCGGCCTGTGAGCCGCTGCTCTTCGGACCGACGCACAACCCCTGGGATCCCGACCGCTCGACCAGTGGGTCCAGCGGCGGCTCGTCGGCGGCCGTGGCCGCCGGCCTCGTGCCCGCCGCTCACGCCAACGACCTCGGTGGCTCCATCCGCTACCCCGCGTCGGCGTGCGGGCTGTTCGGGTTGAAGCCGACCCGAGCCCGCAATCCGTTCGGCCCCCAGTACGGGGACGTGGTGAGCGGCTGGGCCGTCGAGCACGCCGTCACCCGGTCAGTGCGCGACAGCGCCGCCATCCTCGACGCCACCGCCGGACCCGATCTCGGCGATCCGTACCCGGCGCCGGCGCCCGTCGGTCCGTTCTCGGCCGAGATCGGTGTCGATCCGGGGCGGCTGCGCATCGGCTTCACGTCCCGCACCGTCGACGGCGGCGACGGCCATCCCGATTGCGTGGCCGCCGTCGACGACGCCGTCGCGCTGTGCGCGGCGTTGGGGCACGACGTGGTGGAACGGGACCTGCCCGGCCTGACGCCGGCCGTCGGATCCGCCATCGGCACGGTGTTCAACGCGGCGACAGCGTGGATCGTCGGCTACTGGATTCGTGTGGTCGGACGCCGGCCCGAGCCCGGGGAGCTCGAGCCGTTGACGACGGCATTCTGGGAGAGCGGCCAGCAGGTGTCGGCGGGCGACTACCTGCTCGCCATCGAGGAGCTCCAGCGGTTCTCGCGCGTCGTGGCCGCCTTCCTCTCCGACATCGATGTCTGGCTCACGCCGACCCTGTCGCTTCCGCCGTTGCTGCTCGGAGAGATGATGTCGACCCCCGACGACCCGTTGCGCTCGCTTCGCAGCAGCGGCCCCAGCGTCGCCCAGGCCGGCGTGGTGGCCAACATCACCGGCAATCCGGCCATGTCGGTGCCGCTGTGGTGGAACGCCGACGGCCTTCCGATCGGCGTGCACTTCCTCGGCCGCTTCGGCGACGAGGCGACGCTGTTCCGTCTGGCGGCGCAGCTCGAGCAGGCGCGGCCCTGGGCGGGGCGCCTGCCGCCAGTGCACGCGGCCGTCGTGACCTGACACGTATCACGGCATTCGCTCACTCCTGTCCGACCTCGGCCAGCACGGGCGCCTCACCGATCACCTCGGGCCGGTGCCGCGTGGCGAGCCAGCACCCGGCCAGCACGAGCCCGAAGCCGGCAAGGGTGGTCGCCGTGATCTCCTCGTCGAGCACGACAGCGCCCACGACGACGGCCACCGCCGGGTTGACGAACGTGATCAAGGTGGCGCGGGCCGGTCCGATTGCGGCGATGAGGCGGAAGAAGACGAGGAAGGCCACGGCCGTGCAGATGAACGCCAGCGCCAGCACTGCCCCCCACGCCTGGGCCGGCGGCGGCTCGTCGGGCCGGGCCAGCCACGCGAACGGGGCGTAGATGATGGCGACAACGGTCAGCGAGACCGCGACCACGCCGACGTCGGGCACGTGGGACAGGCGCCGATTGGCGATGAACGGCGCGGTGGCGTAGCCGACGCACACGAGGAGGACCTCGACGACGCTCCAGAGGGGGGCTTCACCACTCAGATCGGTCGCCACCAGCAAGCCGACGCCGGCGAGCCCGAGGGCGATGCCCACGAGGCGCACGGGCCGCAGGGCGGAACGGTCGCCGAGCAGGTAGGCGATCACGGTGCCGACAATCGGGACGCAGGCGATCAGGAGTCCCGTCAGCCCTGAGGGCAGGTGTTGCTCGGCGCTGGTGAGCAGCAGCCAGGGCACGGCCATTTCCAAGGCGGCGAAGGCCAGCACGGGTCGCCAGTGGGCGAGCGCCGGGCGCACTGCACCGGTGCGAAGGGCGAAGACGAGCAGCGGTACGGCGGCGATCGACGTGCGGCCGAACACCACCACGGGCGGTGACAGGTAGTCGACGGCCACCTTGATGAAGAGGTACGGCAGGCCCCAGATGACGCCCATGAGGCCGAACAGGATCCAGCCCTCTCGAGTGACCGGTTGCGGCTCCGCCATCGCTCGCATCCTGGGTCGTCGCGGCGACTCGCTGCAAAGGAGTTATGGCACCTTGGCGTGTTCGTCCAGGAAGGCGTCGACGGCGGCACGCGCCGTCGGCTGGTCGGCTGGGTCCTTCCAGTGCTCGACGAGCGTCGCGTTCGGGGCGAGGACGGCGAGTTGTCGGGACGCCCGCCGAGGGTGGTAGACGTCGTCGCCCTGCAGCACGAGGATCGGCGTCTCGACGGACGGCAGGGCCGACTCGGGGACGCTCCAGAGGACGTTGTCGGAGCCGAAGAGGTTCGACCAGCAGCCCTCCCAATCGGCGTCGGAGGCCTCGGGATGGTCGGCGCCGATCTCGCTCCGCCACTGGTCGAACATGGCGCGGAACTCGGCCCGGTTGCCGTCGAGACCCACGGGCTGCAACGCGACGGCGGCGGTGATGCGTTCGGGAGCGTTGGCGAGCAGCGCCAGGATGAAGGCGCCACCGATGCACATGCCGAGCACGGCGAACTGCTCGATGCCGAGGTGGTCCATCACGGCGAGCTGGTCGGCCGCATAGCTGGGCCAGCCGTCGGCGGCCGTGATGGGCGCGAACGACACGCCCGCGTTGCGCTGGTCCATGGCCACGACGAGGTGGCGCTCGGCGAGGGCATCGATCGGGTTCCACGGCGCCGCATCCCATGTCTCGATGCGCGAGGCCCGCAGACCACCCGGCGCCAGCAACAGGACGGGCGGACCGTCACCCCACGTCTCGTAGTGCAGCCGCACGGGATCGAGGTCGAGCATCGGCACGCCGAGACGGTAGCGGCCGTCATTGGCTACATGAGGAACGGCGGGTACGTGACATCGCGGCCGGCCACAGCCGCCGCCAGCGCCGGCCGGTGCTGATGTCCGAACAAGAGGTGTTGGCGTCCGGTCTGGACGTCGAGGAGCGCGCGCAGGAGGCGGCTGCCGTCGTACACGGCGGCCCCGCCGCCGAGCGCATGGGCGGCGGATGTGGTCTCGACGGCCACGTCGCACGCGCGCATGCCAGTGAGCAGGATGCGGGCCTGGAGGCGCCGGTCGACGTCATCGCCGCGGTCGACGACGGCGCGCGCCTCCTCGAGCGATTCTCTCAGCAGTGCGGTCACCGCGCGCAGGTTGGTGTCGATCACCGCCAGCTCCGCCATGCCGACGGGATCCTCGTGCAGGTTGCCGCGCCGTGCGTTGCGGCCTTCGCGTGCGAGCGCGAGCACGTCGTCGACGGCGCCGCGGGCGATCCCGATCGGGACGGAAGCGAGCATCGGGATGAGCAACGTGTAGATCGGCAGACGCCAGAGGGCGCCGGCCGGCCAGGCGGTGTCGCTGAACCGGCACGACCGCTCGAGGTCGACGTCAACGGCCTGGGCCGAGACATGGTGGCTGCCAGTGCCGCGGAGGCCAGGGGCCGACCAGGTGTCCTCGATCGTCAGGTCGTCGACGGGGACGAACACAACCCGGGGCGCGGGCTCCTGCTCATCGCCGTGACGGACGAACGCGCCGAGCCCGGCCCACATGCTGTGGAGGCAGTTGCTGGTGAACGGCCACCGGCCTGACAGTTCGCCGTAGCGGCCGTCGGCCTCGACGGTGCCGGCCGGCGCGAACATCGTGGCGTTGCCCTGGTCGGGGTCGGCGAACACCTCCCGCGCGCCGTCCTCGGGCAGGTAGCCGGCGAACACGTTGCTGCCGGCGCCGATGGCGGCGCACCATCCCGCACTGCCGTCGACGGCCGAGATGGCGGCGATGGCGTCAGCCGTGTCGGGAACGGACGCCTCCAGGCCACCGAGCTCGGCAGGGATGGCCATCCGGTTGAGTCCCGATCGGCGCAGCGACTCGACGACGGCGTCGGGGAGCCGGCGTCCTTTCTCGATCTCGTCGATGTTCTCGCGCACGACCTCGCGCACGTCATCGATCGCGACGAGGCTCATGAGGCCTCCTTCGATCCCGTGTCGTCCATCATGACGATGTCGTGCTCAGGGCACGCGGGCGCGCAGCGTATCGCTCCACCACGCGCCACGGCCCCCGCTTGGAGGTCGGGGGCCGTGCGGTCGTACTAGGCGGGAAGTAGACGCGCCGGACGCTAGTGGGCCCTGCGCTTCGTTCAACCGCGGGACGGTGGGCTGCGGCGGCCTTGATGAACGCCGGGCTTTACGTGCCAGCAGAGGAGAACCATGCTGTCCGGACGCGCCGGGCGGCTCATCCATCAGGCCAGCACGGACGGCAAAGGAGGCTGTTCTCGTGAAGCGCTTCGCTCGGAACGTCGTCCTCGGTGCGGTGGCCGGCGCCGCCGGCACGCTGGCGATGGACCTCTTCCTGTATCGGCGGTACCGGATCGAGGGTGGCACGGATGCCGTGTGGCCCTGGGAGTCGGCCGAGGGCGTCACGAGCTGGGACGAGGCGTCGGCGCCGGGGCAGGTCGGCCGGAAGGTCGAGCGACTGGTCACGCGCCAGGAGCCGCCCGACAGCTGGGCCCGGGCCACGACCAACCTCGTGCACTGGGCCACGGGCGTCGGCTGGGCCGCCCAGTACGGTGCCCTCGCCAGCAGGACGTCCAGGCATCCATTGGTGCGAGTGCTCGCCCTCGGACCGGTCGTATGGCTGTCCGGCTACGTGTTGCTGCCGCTGGCGAAGGTGTACAAACCGATCTGGCAGTACGACGCGCGCACGCTCGGCAAGGACTTGTCCGCCCACCTCGTGTACGGCGCCACCACCGGCGCCGCATTCGCGGCTCTCGGCCGCGGCGGCCGCCGCTGACCCATCGCACCCACCCATCCCACCCGCCCCACCCGCCCCACCGTCGAGGAGGAACCATGACGACTGCCCCTGACGTCGCGCCACCCGTGGACATGCTCGGCCAGACGGTCGTCGTGTTCGGCGGCAGCTCCGGCATCGGCCTCGAGACGGCGCGTCTCGCCCGAGCTCATGGCGCTGACGTCATCCTCACCGCCCGCAACGCGGACCGCCTTCGGGCCGCGGCCGAAGAGGTTGGCGCGCGCGACGTCGCCGCCTTCGACGTCACCGACATTGCTCGGCTCGAGCAGTTCTTCGACGATCTGCCGGGGCCTATCGACCACGTCCTGGTCACCGGCAGCGGTCCGTACTACTCGCCCTTGGCGACGATGGACTTCGACAAGGCTCGTCGCGACGTAGACCAGCGCATCCTGCTGACCCTCGCCGTGGCCCGGTATGGAGCCCCGAAGATGCGCCCACCTGGCACCTTGCTGTTCATCGGCGGCACGGGCGGCCGTCGTGCCGGGCCGGGTTTCACCCTCATCGGTGCGCTGACGGCGGCGCTGCCGGCACTCGTCAGGAATCTGGCCGTCGAGTTGGCGCCGATCCGCGCCAACGTCATTGCCGCCGGGTTCGTCGACACGCCGTTGTCGGCATCGCTGCTCGGCGATCAGCTCGATGCCCGGCGAGCCGAGCTGCGTGCCACGCTCCCGATCGGGCGCGTCGTCGGACCCGAGGACATAGCGGCGCTGGCGGTGCACCTCATGACCAACACCGCCCTCACCGGTGCGACCTACGACATCGACGGCGGCCAGCAGCTCGTGTGATGCGCGAGATCCCAGTGCGGATCAGCGTCGGGCTTTGGACTGGTTGAGCGCCACCGCGGCGCGAACGAGATCCTTCAACGCCTTCGCGTTGATCTTCTCGCCCTCGTGGAAGTCGATGGCTCGCCTCGTGTTCCCCTCGAGACTGGAGTTGAAGAGGCCGGCAGGATCCGGCAGCGCCGCCCCTTTGGCAAAGGTCGTCTTCACGACGCTTTTGTAGGTCTCGCCGGTGCAGACGATGCCGTCGTGCGACCAGATCGGCACGCCTCGCCACTTCCATTCCTCGACGATGTCGGGATCGGCCTCTTTGACCAGGGCACGGAGCCGGCTGAGTGTCTCGCCGCGCCAGTCGGGGAGCTCGGCGATCCTCTCGTCGATCAGCTGAGAAGGAGTCTTGCTGCCGCTCTGCGACCCGGTCTTCTTCGTGGCCATGTCTCTGCCTTGCCTCCGTTTCTCGGCCGCCCAGGGTAGGACCTCCTCGGGTCCGGGGGCGCGCCGACCGGGGCGCGCGAACACCATGGCTGGCCGCAGATTGCGATCGGGCCCGCGGGCTACGGGGGGTCGGTGCCGGTGTGGGTGGTGTGGTCGGGGTGGTCGGGGTGGTCGGGTGGGACCATGTCGCGTTTGCCGGTGCCGGCGATGAGGGCCCAGCCGTGGTGGGTCTTCAATCGGTGGTCGTGGCGGCACAGCCGGTCGAGGTCGTCGAGCACGGTGTGGTGGGTGGCGGCCCAGGGGGTGCGGTGGTCGACGTCGGCGTAGGTCCAGGGCTGATCGCAGCCGGCTCGGCTGCAGGTCGGTTGGGTCCACAACAACGCCAGTTTCTGCGCCGCGCTCGGTCCCCGCCCCAGATGCGCGACGGTGGCCACGTCCCGGCCCCGCGTGAGCACCAGGTGCAGGACGGCGTCGCCCAACAGTCGGCGGGCGAC
>DASXAI010000772.1:0-10587 GCA_036406775.1 Acidimicrobiales bacterium | reverse complement strand
GACCGAAGGCCACGATGGGCAGGTTCACGAGGAACACCGATCCCCAGTAGAAGTGGTCGAGCAGGAAGCCACCCGTGAGCGGACCGAGGGCGGCGCCGACGCCGGCGGTGGCGGCCCACACGCCGATGGCCTTGCCCCGTTCCCGGGCCGGGAAGACGTTCGTGATGATCGACAGGGTGGCGGGCATGATGAAGGCGCCGCCGATCCCCATGAAGCCCCTGCTGAAGATCAGCATCTCGGGCGACGTGGCGAGGGCCGACGCCAACGAGCCGAGGCCGAAGACGACAAAGCCGAACTGCAGCGCCGGGCGGCGGCCGAACCGGTCGCCGAGGCTCCCGGCCGTGAGCAACAGGCCGGCGAACACGAGCGTGTAGGCGTCGACCATCCACTGCAGCTCGGAGTTGCTGGCGTCGAGCTCTCGCACGATGGCCGGCAGCGCCACGTTCATGATCGAGTTGTCGAGCACGATCACGATGAGGCTGAAGCACAGGACGCCGAGGATGATCCAGCGCCGCTCCTCGGCCTTGGCCTGCACCCGTTCCGACAGCGTCACGTGATCTCTCCCGGCTCACTGGACAAGGTCCGAAGGCAGCCAGGGTAAGCGGCCCCCGCCGCCGACCCAACATCCGTCAGATGCCGAGGCGGGCGGTGCGGACCTGGGCGGCGACGTCGTCCGGTGCGGTGACGTCGACACGGGCGTGCGACTGGCGGCCCGACGCGAACAGGACGAGCTCCGACGCCGGTCCGGTCACCGTCACCTCCGGATCGCCCGCCTTGGCCTGTACCTCGCCGTCGCCGGCCCGCCGCAGCACCAGGCCGACGGGGCAGCGCCGCGCCATGATCCGGGAGCCGAAGCGCAGCCGGCGCCACAGCTCGTCTTCCAGGCCGATGTCGGTGGGCCGCGGCTCCCACGACGTGGCGGCGCGGCGGACGTCTTCGTGATGGACGAAGAACTCCACGGTGTTGATGGCCTCGTCCACGGGCTCCCACGCGCCAGGTGACCACGGCGGCGGCCCCGACCGCACCTGGCTGACGAGCTCGTCCCAGGAGTGGGCCGCCAGCTCCTCCTGGACCCGGGCCGTGTAGGCGGCGAGTGGCTTGACGAGGATGCCGGCGGCGGCGTCGGGACGCCGTTCGCGCAGTACCAGGTGGGCGGCGAGATCGCGAGTCGACCAGCCCTCGCACAGCGTCGGCGCATCGGGGCCGACGGTGGCGAGGAGGTCGGCGAGCTCAGCACGCTCGTGACGGGCCCAGTTCATGGGGTGAGACTACGACCGTCATCCGGTCGGACGGCCGGGCTCGGGGCTAGCGTGCCCGCATGGCCCGCCTGTGCGAGCGTCCCGGCTGCGGCGAGAGCGCGTCCGTCGCCTATGGGTTCGACGCCGAGCGCGGCACGGTGTGGCTCGAGGCCCTCACGCCGTCGGCCGGTCCGACAGGCGGCGTGCTGTGCCGGCGCCACGCCGATGCCATCGTCCTGCCCAAGGGTTGGTGGCTCCAGGATCGGCGGTCGGACAGCACGCTGTTCACCGCGACGCCGGCGCCGGCGGCCTCCACGTACCGGCCGAAGCGGCCCCGCCGCCCCACCGTGACGCCGCCGCCGCTGCCCCTCGACCCCGAGCCCGCCGGCGACGCCGTCGACGCACCGGCCGCCGCCTGGACGCCGGCCTTCGACGCCGCCGACGATCTCGGCGGCCTGCTGGCGGCCAAGACGCCACTCCTGTCGCGGGCGTTCCGCCAGCCGATCCCGCCTCCGTCCAACGCCTGATCTCGCGGTTCCGATGGACCTCAGCGCGACGCTCGACGCCCCGTGCCCCCCGAGCGAGCTGTTCGACTGGGTCGAGGACCTCACGCGCTACCCGTCCTGGCTCACGATCGTCACCAAGGCCGAGCCCGACGGCGTCGACGCGTGGCTCATCGACCTGCGCGGCCGGCTCGGCCCCTTGGCCCGGTCGAAGCGGTTGCGGATGGAGCGCGTGATGTTCGAGCCCGACCACCTGGCCGTCTTCCGGCGGGTCGAGCGCGACGGTCGCCACCACGCCGACTGGGTCTTGACGGCCACCGTCGACCCAACGACAGACGGCAGCCGCCTGGCCATGGACCTCCACTACGGCGGTGGCCTGTGGGGACCGGTGCTGGAACGAATGCTGCGCGAGGAGATCGACGCCGGGCGCGCCCGTTTGCTCGCGTTGGTGAGCGGACGCACCGGATGAGCCGGCCGTCGTACGACGTCGCCGTCATCGGCGGCGGCATCGTCGCGCTGGCTACGGCAGTGGCGCTGCTCGAGCGCTTCCCCGGCTGCGGTCTGGTGGTGTTGGAGAAGGAGGCTGGCGTCGGCCGGCACCAGACCGGTCACAACAGCGGCGTCATCCATGCCGGCATCTACTACGCGCCCGACAGCCTGAAGGCCCGGCTGTGCCGCGAGGGCGCCGAGGCCACGAAGGCGTTCTGTACGGAGCACGACATCCCCTTCGAGACCTGCGGCAAGCTGCTCGTCGCCACCACGCCGGTCGAGCTCGATCGCATGGTCGACCTCCAGGACCGCGCCGGCATCAACGGCATCGCGTGCGAGCGGTTGAGTGCGGTCGAACTCGTCGAGCGCGAGCCCAACGTGGTGGGGCTGGGCGCGTTGTTCGTGCCGAGCACAGGAATCGTCGACTACCGGCTCGTGGGCGAGGCCCTCCGCCGCCACGTCGTGGCGCTCGGCGGCGAGGTGCAGTTGGGGGCCGAGGTGGACCGCCTGCACGAGACGAGCGACGCCGTCGAAGTAGGTGCGGGTGATCGGTCGTGGACGGCCGCGCAGGTCGTGGCGTGCGCCGGGCTGCAGGCCGACCGAGTGGCGCGCCTCGGCGGTCTCGACCCCGACTTCCGCATCGTGCCGTTCCGGGGTGAGTACTACCGGCTCCCTGACAGCCGGAACGGCATCGTGCGGTCGCTCATCTACCCGATCCCCGATCCGGCCCTGCCTTTCCTCGGCATCCACCTCACCCGCATGATCGAGGGCTTTGTGACGGTTGGGCCCAACGCCGTGCTCGGCTTGGCGCGCGAGGGCTACGCCAAGTCGGCCGTCAACCGGCACGACGTCGCCGACATGGTGCGCTTCCCCGGGTTCTGGCGCGTGATCCGGGCCAACCTCCGTTCCGGCGCAGTGGAGATGCGCAACTCGCTCTGGAAGCGGGGCTACCTGAAGGAGTGCCGGAAGTACTGCCCGAGCCTCACCGTCGACGACCTCCTGCCGTACGAGGCCGGCATCCGGGCCCAGGCCGTCCATCGTGACGGATCGCTGGAGCACGACTTCCTGTTCGCCGAAACCGAGCGCATGGTGCACGTGTGCAACGCGCCGTCGCCCGCGGCCACGTCGGCGTTGCCGATCGGCCGCATGATCGCCGACCGGGTCGCCGCCCAGCAGCTCAGCGCGCGTACGCGCTGAAGCGCCCGTTCCGGCGGTCGAGGCACAGCGAAAGGCCGAAGGTGTCCGACAACGACTCGGACGTCAAGGCGTCTTCGATCGGGCCGCTCGTGAGAACGCGGCCGTCCCGGAGGAGCAGCAGGTGCGTGAAGCCGGGTGGGATCTCGTCGACGTGGTGGGTCACCAGCACGATGGGCGGGGAGGCGGCATCACCGGCGAGGGTGGTGAGCGCGGCCACCAGCTCCTCGCGGCCACCGAGATCGAGGCCGGCGTTGGGCTCGTCGAGCAGCACGATGCCCGGTTCGATCATCAACGTGCGGGCCAGCAGCACCCGCTGGCGCTCGCCCGACGACAGCGTGCCGAACTCGCGGTCGGCCAGACCGCCGATGCCAAGCCGGTGCAGCAGAGCTGTGGCCCGCTGGCGGTCGTCGTCGGTGTACCGGTGCCACCACGGCTCGAGGGCGGCGTGCTTCGCCGTCATCACCACGTCGAGGGCGTCGAGCGTGGGCCGGAGCTGATCGGCGAGGGCCGCCGACGTCAGGCCGATGCGGGCGCGCAGCGTGCGCACGTCGACGCGGCCGAGGCGGCCGCCGAGGACGTCGACGGTGCCGCCCGTCGGGTGGAGGTAGCACGATGCCAGCCGCAGCAGCGTGGTCTTGCCGCTGCCGTTTCGACCCAGCACGATCCAGCGTTCGTCGGGCCGAACCGTCCAGTCGACGCCATCGAGGATGGCGCGGCCGCTGCGCACGACGGTCGCGCCGCGGAAGTCGAGAGCGGGTGTCATTCGGGGCTGGTGATCGGGATCTCCACCACGTGGGGCCGGCCCGACGCGAGGGCGGTCTTCACGACGTCGGCGATGTCGTCGGCGTGGTCGACGCGAGTACCGGCCACCCCCATCGAGGCCGCCAGGTCGAGGTAGTCGATCAGCGGGTCGTCGAGCTGCATGGCCACGTAGCGGCCGGTGCGCACGCTGTCGCCCTTCATGCCGCGCAGGTAGTTCTTCAGGATGAGGTACTCGCGGTTGACCAACACGCCGAAGACGACGGGCAGGCGTTCGTGCGCCGCCGTCCACAGGGCCTGGGGCGAGTACATGGCCGAGCCGTCGCCGACGGCGCACAGCACGGGGAGGCGGCCGTCGTGGGCGAGCGAGACACCGAGGGCGGCGGGCATGCCCCAGCCCAGCCCGCCGCCGTCGCAGAAGAAGTAGCGGCCGGGCTCGGTCCAGTGGTGGAAGCCGCGCACGTAGACGCCCGTCGTGATGGCCTCGTCGACGACGGCGCAGTCGGCCGGCATGGCGCGCACCAGGGCGTGGGCGGCGGCCATGGGATCGATGGGGGCCGGGCCGTACCGTTCACGAGCAGCTTGCTCGAGCGCCTCGATCTCCGCGGCTCGGCGGGCCCTGGCGGCGTGGAGGGCATCGTCGGCCGCCGATGTGTCGACCCGCCGCCGCACGAGGGGCAGCACGGCCGTGAGCGTCGCCAGCGGGTCGCCGCTGAGACCGAGCGTGACGGGATAGGTGCGCCCGAGCTGGGTCGGATCGGGGGAGAGGTGGACGAGGTCGGTGCCGGCGGGCAACGCCGAGCCGTCCGTGTACGGGTAGGCGAGGAACGGTCGGCCGCCGACGAAGAAGACGCGCTCGTACGGCGCCAGCGTGGCGCGGATGGCGGCCGCTGCCGGCGCCAGCATCCCGGCATACAGAGGGTGGGTAGGCGGCACCACGCCGGTGCTGAAGAGCGGCGCGCCGTAGATGGGAGCGCCGAGGGCTTCGGCCAGCTCGGTCAGCGGCTGCACCGCACCCGACGTGCCGACCTCCTTGCCGGCCACGATGGCCAACTTGCCCACCGGCATCGCGGTGAGGAGCTCCGCCAGGCTGTCGTAGGCGGCCGCGATCGTCCGCCGCTCGATGCGCGACGGCTCGGGGACGGCGACGTCGCCCTCCTCGTCGAGCGTCGACATCGGGAGACTGACGAACACGGGGCCCGCGGGCGGTGAGGCGGCGTCGTGGAAGGCGCGGCGCAGGATGGTGCCGAGCTCGCGCAGGGTCCGCACCTCGTGGGCCCACTTGCTCACCGGCCGGGCCAGGCCGACGAGGTCGCCGGCCAGCAACGGGTCGGCCTCGATGTGGCCGTAGTGCTGTTGGCCGGCGGTGACGACGAGCGGTGTGCCGATGGTCTGGGCGTTGGTGAGGTTGCCGATGGCGTTGCCGAGCCCGGCCGAGGTATGGAGGTTGAGGAAGGCCGGGCGGCCGGTGGCCTGGGCGTAGCCGTCGGCCATCCCGACGGCGGTGGCCTCCTGCAGGCACAGCACGTAGCGGAGGTCGTCAGCGTCCGCCAGCGCGTCGATCAGCGGCAGTTCGGTCGACCCGGGGTTGCCGAAGATGTGCCGGACGCCCTCCGTGCGCAGCACGTCGAGGAGGACGTCACGGCCGGTGCGGGGCATGACCCTGCACGGTAGGTCACCCCGAGGTCGTGGTCGGGCCGTAGGTCGCGAAGGGCCGGGCCACCGCCTCGCGCGCCGACTGCAACTGCTCGCGCGTGAACGGACACGACGCGGCCGACGGCGTGACGCCGTACAGCCGGGACGCGTTCAGACCGAGGATCTTGGCCTTGCGCTCCGGCGTGAGGGCCGGGTAGCCGAACCGCTCCTGGTACTCGGGGGTGATCTCGAAGGCACGGAACGCCTGGATCTGGTCCTGCGGGGAGCCGTACCAGATCGAGTCGGTGCCCCACACCACGTTGTCGTCGCCGAGGTGCAGGAGGAGCTTCCCGAGCAGGTGGGCCGCCTGCGTCGGGTCGCCCATCAACGAGCGCCACGTCGTGCCGAGCTCGGCGTAGACGTTCGATCCCGGCCCCAGCCCGGCGCCCGTCACCGACGCCAGGAGACGGTCGACGCCGGCGTTCGGTGCCGACGGGTCGTAGGGGCCCTCGATCACGCCGCTCTCCCACGCCGCGTGGTAGACGACGATGCGGGCGTCGGGGTGGCGGGCGGCCGCCGGGCCGACGTCGGCCGGCGACGCGAACTGGTTGCCGCCCGAGACGCCCTTGTGCACGCACACGATGGGTCGCCCCAGCTCGACGGCGCGGGCCAGGAAGCCGTCGCCGATGTCGTCGGTGAGGCGCCAGCCGGGACCAGGCGCGTGGGTGTAGGTCTTCCACGCCGCGATCGGGTGATCGGCCGCCAGCGCCGACATGACGTCGAGGGCCGCGGCCGGCGCGCCCAGGTTGGGGTTGGCCTGGCCGTGGAGCAGCAGCCGGTCGTCCTGGCACAAGCCGAGCATCGCCCGGCGCGTCATCTCCATGATGTCGATCGACAGCGGGTTGGCCGGCCCCGGCTCGATCGGGAGCGCCGACAGCACCGCCATCGAGGTGTCGCTGCGCAGGAACACCTCTTCGAGGAAGTGCTCCATCGTGAAGCACGCTCGCGGGTCGCTCTCGCCGCACTGCGCGAAGGGGAAGCCGAGCCCGAAGTCGCTGAGCCGGCGCTCGCCGTCGACCACCAGGTAGTCGAGGAGGTGGCCCTGTACGTCCAGGATGAACTCCTCGCCGGCGAGGGCCGTCGTGGCCGCCGCTGGTTCGGTAGTGGCCTCGGTCGGGACGGTGAACGTGCCGCCGGCGGTGCTCGTCGTGGCGTCCGGGCGGGCGGCGTGGCGTTCGTTGGAACAGGCGTCGAGCGTGACCAGCACGACCGCCGCGCCCGAGAGGGTCTGCAGGAAGCGACGCCGGCTCATGCCGGCGCGGCGGGCGTTGCGTTCGATGGCCTCGCGGGCCCGGCGCTCCACCTCACGCACGAGGGGCGTGGTGGGTAGGGGTGTGAACTCGCCGTTGCCACACGGCCCCAGCTTGATCGGGAGGCCGGGGTCGTCGTCCCCGTGTGCCATGGCCTCACAGTGTTGTCTACCCTCCCCGGCCGTGTCCGGGCACGACCTCGCCGCCGACCTGCGAGCAGTGCTCGACGTCGACGACGTCGTCGACCTCGTGCGCCTGTCGGGTGGGGCGTCGCGCGAGACGTGGTCGTTCGACGCGCTGGGCCCCGGTGCGACCCGCCGGCGCCTCGTGCTCCAACGGCGCCGGTCCGGCGGCACCGGTGACATGGACCTGGAGGCCCGGGTGCTCCGAGCGGCGCGGGCGGGTGGTGTTCCGGCCCCGGCCGTGGTGGCGTGGTCGGGCGACGGCGACGCCCTCGGCGCGCCGTTCACGATCGTCGAGCGCGTCGATGGCGAGACCATCGCCCGCAAGATCCTGCGCGACGACGAGTACGGCCCCGCCCGTCCTGTTCTGGCGGCGCAGCTGGGCCGGGCCGCCGGCGCGCTGCACCGAATCGATCCGGCCACGGTGCCGGGTCTCCCTGTCGTCGACGAGGTGGCCCAGTACCGCGAGGTGCTCGACGCGTCCGGCCAACCCCATCCGGCGTTCGAGTTGGGCTTCCGGTGGCTGGAAGCCAACCGTCCCGACCCGATGCCGCCCGCCATCGTGCACGGCGACTTCCGGCTCGGCAACGTGATCGTGGGGCCCGACGGGCTGCGGGCCGTGATCGACTGGGAGCTGGCCCACGTCGGCGAACCGTTGGCTGACCTCGGCTGGATGTGCGTGAAGGCCTGGCGCTACCGCGGGCCGGGTCGCGTCGCCGGTGTGGGCGACGTCAGCCAGCTCCTCGACGCGTACGAGGAGATCTCCGACGTCCGCGTCGATCCCGAGGTGCTCCGGTGGTGGGAGGTGTTCGGCACGCTCAAGTGGGGGGTCATCTGCATCATGCAGGCCGACGTGCACTTGTCGGGCGCGTCACGGTCCCACGAGCTCGCCGCCATCGGCCGGCGCGTCTGCGAGAACGAGTACAACCTCCTCCTGGTGCTGCCGTGACGACGCCGCACGACGTCCCGACGGTCGAGCAGATGGTGGAAGCCGTCCGCGAGTGGCTCGAGCGTGACGTGATGCCGACCACCGAGGGTCGGCTGCAGTTCCACGCCCGCGTCGCCGCCAACATGCTCGCCATGGTGGAGCGCGAACTGCAGCTCGGGCCCGAGCAGGCCGAGGTCCACCGGCGCCGGCTGGCGACCCTCGGGTTCACCGACGAGGCCTCGCTCGCCGCCGCCATCCGGGCCGGCGACCTCGACGACCGCTACGAAGAAGTGCGCGCCGTCGTGCTGGCGACGGTGTGCGACAAGCTGGCGGTGGCCAACCCGCGCTACCTCGACGGCTGACGGCCGACGCTCACGGCCACCGGGTGCCCCGCGGCGAGCTGACCGCACGCGGCGTCGATCTCCGTGCCGCGGTTGCGGCGCACGGTGGCGTTCACGCCGGCGTCGGTCAACCACGAGCGGAAGGCGCGTACCCGCTCAGGCGGCGAGCCCGTGGTGGGCCAGCCCGGCGTCGGATTGAGCGGGATGAGGTTGACGTGGGTGGCCAGCGGCAGGCGCCGGCACAGGGCGGCCAGCTCGCCGGCGTCGGCCGGCCGGTCGTTGACGCCGTCGATGAGGGCCCACTCGAACGACAGGCGCCGGCCCTTGGCCCGCAGATAGGCGGCACACGCGTCGATGACGGCGTCGATGGGGTAGCGACGGTTGATCGGTACGAGATCGTCGCGCAGGGCGTCGTTGGCGGCGTGGAGCGAGACGGCGAGGTTGACAGGGAGCCTCTCGGCGGCCAGGCGGCGGATGCCGGGCACGACGCCGACCGTCGACAGCGTGAGGTGCCGGGCCGACAGGCCGAGGTCGTCGTGGAGGCGTTCGACGGCCGTCCACGTGCGGTCGTAGTTGGCGAACGGCTCACCCATCCCCATGAACACGACGTTGGACAGCCGGCGGCCGGACCGCCGGGCTCGCCGCGTCGCCTCGACCACCTGCTCGACGATCTCACCCGTCGACAGGTGGCGCTCGAAGCCGGCCTGGCCCGTGGCGCAGAAGCCGCACGCCATGGCGCAGCCGGCCTGGGTGGACACGCAGACCGTGGTGCGGTCGGGGTAGTGCATCAACACCGTCTCGACGCGGGCCCCGCCGTCGAGGGCCCACAACAGCTTCACGGTGTCGCCGCCGTCGCTGACGCGTTCGGTGGCCAGCGCGAGCGCGGGCGTAAGCTCCGTCGCCAGCCGTCGCCGCAGGCCGGCCGGGAGAACAGTGAGATCCTCCGGCGAGACCAGTTGCTCGTAGAGGCCCCGCCACACCTGCTCGACGCGATACCCCGGCTCGTCGCCGAGAAGGGCCGCGAGATCGCGGCGCGAGGTGTCGTACCGAGTGGGCACGAAGGTCCAGGCTACGGGCGCGGGTTGCGCGGCGCGGTCCTACGATGGCGCGGGTGCCCCGAACCCGGGTTCCCCGCCTGCACCGTGAACGTCACGCCACGACGCGAGTCGGATGGCTGCGGGCAGCCGTGCTCGGTGCCAACGACGGCCTGCTGTCGACGGCGAGCTTGCTCGTCGGGGTCGCCGCCGCGGGTGTGAGCCGCTCCGTCCTGCTGACCACGGGCGTCGCGGGCCTCGTGGCCGGCGCCACGTCGATGGCGGTCGGCGAGTACAGCTCCGTCAGCTCGCAACGCGACGCCGAGGAGGCCGACCTGTCGACCGAGCGAGAGGAGCTGACGACGGCACCGCGCAGCGAGCTGGCCGAGCTCCAGGGCATCTACATCCGCCGCGGCCTGTCGGTGGACCTGGCCGGGCAGGTGGCGGCCGAGCTGACCGCCCACGACGCCCTCGGGTCGCACGCCCGCGACGAGCTCGGCCTCGATCCCGACGCTTTGGCCCGGCCCGTCCAGGCGGCCGCCACGTCGGCCGTCAGCTTCTCGATCGGCGCCCTGATCCCGATCGTGTGCGCCGTGCTCGCCGGCCGCTCATTGCGCATCGTGACGTGCGTCGTGATCACGCTCATCGCCCTCGCCGTCCTCGGCGCCGTGGGAGCCGAACTCGGGAACGCGTCGCGCCAGCGCGGCGCCCTGCGGGTGCTGATCGGCGGCGCCATCGCCATGGCCGTCACGTTCGTGGTGGGGCGCCTCGTCGGCACCAACGTGTAGTCACCCGGTTCTTGTCGGCTGATCGGCGCGAAATCGGCGCGTTTTCCCGACAACAACCGGGGTCAACGCTCCGCGACGTCCCCACGGAAGGCTTGGTCCGAGTGGTCCACCGCGAACCCGAGGTCGCCGTACATCCCCAGCGCCGACGTGTTCTCACCGTCGACGTACAACATGCCGACGGTG
>DASXAI010000771.1:0-11419 GCA_036406775.1 Acidimicrobiales bacterium | reverse complement strand
GCGTCCTCGAACGGCCCCTGGTACAGCGAGTCGTTCTGCTCGATCCAGTCGTTGAAGTCGTTCGACTCGGCCAGTTTGTCTCCGGCCACTTCGAAGTCGACGAGGTGCTCGCCATTGCCGGTCCACACCATCACGTTCATGTCGCCTGACATCACGGGCGTCCACAGCTGAATGGGTATGCCGGTGATGTCACCGGCCCGCTGAGCCGCCTCCATTGCCAGGGCCACCGCCGCCCGTGCTTGGGCCGGGTTGATACGACGAGTACGCGCGAACAGGTACACCGACAACCCCCCGATCCGGGCACCGGAGCTTGGTGCCCCCGGCGGGAGTGTCGCGCCCAATCCCTCAGTCGACAAGTGATTGTTTTCGTCGAACATTTGTACGTATACAACCGGCGGCAGCGTGCCTCCATACCGACGAATCCCAGCGAACTCACAGCGGGTGATCCGGCTGTCACCCCAAGTGCATTGCGGCCCCGGCTCAGCCCGCCGGCGAGCGCGGCACCACCTGCTGTACGGCCCACGCATTGCCGAACGGGTCCTTGAAGTAGACGAACGAGCCCCACGGCTGGTCGTCGATCGGGCTGGCGTCGACGCCCCGCTCGATCAGGTGGGCGTGGGCCGCCTCGATGTCGGGCACCACGATCTGCAGCGTCATGATCGGGCCCTGGTCGTCGGGCACGAGGCCGCGGCCGAAGGCGATCGAGCACGCCGATCCCGGCGGCGTCACCTGCACGAAGCGGATGTTCTCGTCGACCGTGTGGTCGTGGTCGGCGTGGAACCCCACCTGGTCGACGTAGAAGGCCTTGGCCTCGTCGACGTCCTTCACGGGCAGGGCCACGAGCTCGAGCTTCCAGTCCATCGGGTCGGTCCTCCTCGGGTTGGTCTGACCACTGCAAGTCTGGCCGCCAGAAGTGGTCACCCCCTGACCAGTTCAATGGACAATTCCGCCGGCGGGTTCACGACCCGCTTGACTCGCCGCCATGGTCCTCGAGAGCTGGGAATGGAGCGACGACGCCAAGGCGCTCCTGTACTTCGTGTATCGCTTCTGGGCCGAGCAACGCCGGCCGCCCAACCAGGCCGACATCTGCCTCGGGACCAGCTTCGACCGGCGCCAGGCCCGCCGCCTCTGCCGCCAGCTCCGGGAAGGCTTCGCCGTCACGTTCGCCGAGGAACGGGTCAACCTCGCCATCGACAAAGCGGCGCCGTTCTCGGCCACGCCGACCGCCGTCGCCTGCTTCCGCGACGGCGAGTTCCTGACCTACGTCGGCTGCCCGATGGAGGTCACGACGATCGGCTGGCTGCCGATGTTGGAGGACCACATCCTCACCATGCGATCGCACTGCTCGTGCTGCTTCGAGCCCATCGAGCTCGAGTTGCGCAAGGGCGAGCTCCTGTCGGCCACGCCCGTCGTGCCCGTCGTCGCCGCCATCCGCTCACCGTGGGACTTCGAGTACGGCGTTCCGTCGGATCGGGTATGCGATTCGTTCCACTACGCCTTGGACGAGACCCACGCCCGGCGCTTCGAGGAGCGCGTCCTGCGGCGAGGAGTCGTGTTCACGTTCGAGCAGGTCCAGGCCATCGCCCGCTCGGCCGGCGAGGGTCGGATGCGGGATCCGCACTGGAAGGCGATCCGCCAGGACGGCGAACGCACATTGGAGGCCTTCGCCGCCATGGGGATCGACGTGACGCCCTGGCGATGAGGCCCGCAGTTGCCCGCCGACCGGGTCATTTCGTGCCTCGTACCGGCGGACCCGAAGGCGCGTTTGTCGAACGGGCGCGAGGTGGCGAGACTGCACGGGGTGGAGCCGGTCGTCCTGCTGCTCGTCGCCATCGCCCTGCCGACGGTGGCCGGTCTGGTCGCGATCGCCGCCGTGCGCGTCGGCCGCCAACTGGCCGAGCGCGAGCGAGGCCCCGTGCCCCTCGGTCCGCCGATCGAGCAGATCGCCGCCGACCTGCGCCGCCTCAATCACCAGCGCCGCCAGCAGGTTGGGCAGGGGCCGGCGCCGGGGCGCGGCGTCCGCACCCGAGCGCTCACCGCCGCCTACGTCGACGTCCTCACCACCGCCTGCGAGGTCCTCGAGGTCGTGCCCCCGCAGCTCCGCTCCGACGGGCGGGTCACCAGGGGTGAGATCGGCCGGGTGGAAGCCGAGTTGCGGGGCCGCGGCCTCGACGTCGAGCCGGGCTGACGCCCTTCGCCGTGCCTCGTGACACCGGCTTCCCACGGGCCGACGTCGAGAACGACTTCCTGCGCGTCCGGCGGCGCCAGGTCCTCGCCCGCCTCGCCCACTGGCTGACCCGGGAGCCCGACGACGTCAACCTCATGCTGCCCTACGACGAGGCGGTGGCGGCGCTGGGCTTCGAGAGCGAGCGCCGCATCGGGCTCAAGACCATCCGCCTCGACCGCATCGTCGGAACGGTCGACTCGCACCACGACTTCGACCGCCGCTTCCGGCCCACGTCGACCCGAGTACGCGAACGGTGGGAGAAGCTCGCGCTGGCCGAGCGGCGCGGGGCGTCGATCCCGCCCATCGACGTCTACAAGGTCGGCGCGATGTACTTCGTGAAGGATGGCCACCACCGCGTGTCGGTCGCGCTGGCGACGGGCCGGACGACGATCGACGCCTACGTCACCGAGGTCCGCACGACGATCCCGCCCAAGGACATCCGCAGCCGCCGCGACCTGCTGTTCAAGAGCTACGAACGGATCTTCCTCGCCCGGGTGCCGCTCCCGCCCCAGATGCGCGAGAAGATCGAGGTGCGCGACCCGTGGTCGTACGCCGAGCTCGGCGAGTGCGTGGAGGCGTGGGGGTTCCGCTACATCCAGCACGAGCACCAGTTCGGCGACCGCGAGGAGATCGCCCGGCGCTGGTTCACCGAGGAGTACACGCCCGTCGTCCGGATGCTCCGTGACGCCGACCTGTTGGGTGAGGGCACCGACGCCGAGGCCTACATGCGCGTGGCGGCCGAGCGCTATCGCCTCATGCTCACCCACCAGTGGAGCGACGACGTGATCCAGCGCCTGCGCGGCCTCAGCGGGGAGCGGCGGCGCCGGCGCTGACCTCCTGGCGCGTCGTGAGATTGGCGCCGGTGTGAGGGTCGAACACGTGCATCGGCCGCGTGTCGACCCACAGCGTGGCCGTCTCCCCTTCCTTGATCTGGGTGGCGGCGTCGAGCCGGGCCACGATCTGGTCGGCCTCGCCGCCGATCTCGGCCCGGCCCGAGTCGCGGGCCAGCTCCTCCAGCTCGGCGCTCTCGGCCGGGCCGCCCTCGAGCGCGAAGTAGGCGTACACGTCCGAGCCCATCGACTCCAGCACGTCGATCGGGGCCGTGAAGGTGATCCCGTGCTCCTGGTCCCCGGGCGGTACGAGGGCGGCGTCCTCGAAGTTCTCCGGGCGCACGCCGAGGATGACGTCATTCGGCGCATCGGCGCCCTCGAGCCCACGCCGCAGTTCGTCGCTCAATGGGGCGTCGCCGAGTTTGGAGCGCAGCATGTTGTTCTCGATCCGGGCCGGCATGAAGTTCATCGCCGGCGAGCCGATGAAACCGGCCACGAACAAGTTGACCGGATCGCGATACAGCACCTGCGGCGCCGCCACTTGTTGGATCACGCCACCCCGCATCACCGCCACCCGGTCGCCCAGCGTCATGGCTTCGGTCTGGTCGTGCGTCACATACACCGTGGTCGTGGCCAGCCGCTTCTGCAGGCGCGACACCTCGGTGCGCATCTGGACCCGGAGCTTGGCGTCGAGGTTGGACAGTGGCTCGTCCATGAGGAAGGCGGCCGGGTCGCGCACGATGGCACGGCCCATGGCCACTCGCTGGCGTTGGCCGCCCGAGAGATTGGCGGGCTTGCGGTCGAGGTACTGCGTGAGATCGAGCACGCGCGCCGCTTCGTCGACCTTCTGATCGATGACGGCCTTCGGCGTCTTGGCCAGCTTGAGGGCGAACGCCATGTTCTCCCGGACGGTCATGTGGGGGTAGAGGGCGTAGCTCTGGAAGACCATCGCGATGTCGCGGTCCTTCGGGGCGACGTTGTTGACGACCTTGCCGCCGATGCGAAGCTCGCCGTCGCTGATGTCCTCGAGGCCCGCGATCATGTTCAGGGTCGTGGACTTGCCGCAGCCCGAGGGACCCACGAGGATCACGAACTCCCCGTCGGCGATCTCGAGGTTGGCGTCCCTCACCGCCACGGCCCCGTCCGGGTACCGCTTGGTCACGTGGTCGAGGACGATGTCGGCCATGACGGCTCCTAACCCTTGACCGCGCCGGACGTGAGTCCGGCGACGATGCGTCGCTGGAAGAAGAGGACGAAGACGACGATGGGGATGGTGATGATCACCGACGCGGCCGCGATCGACCCGATCGGCGACTCGAACTGTGAGCTGCCGGTGAAGAACCCGATGGCCGCGGGCACCGTGCGGGCCCGCAGCGTCGACGTCAGGGAGATGGCGTACAGGAAGTCGTTCCAGCAGAGGATGAACACGAGGATCGCCGTCGTGACCATGCCTGGCGCCGCCAGCGGGGCGATCACCTTCGTGAACGCCTGGAACGGCGAGGCGCCGTCCATCTTGGCCGCCTTCTCGAGCTCCCACGGGATCTCTCGGAAGAACGCCGACAGCGTGTAGATGGCCAGCGGCAGGCCGAAGGTGATGTACGGGATGATCAGCCCGATCCACGTGTCGAAGAGCCCGAGGGCCCGCTCGATGTTGAAGAGCGGCGTCACCAGGCTGATCGCCGGGAACATCGCGACCAGCAACGACATGCCGATCAACAACCGCTTCCCGGGGAACCGCAGCCGGGCCACCGCGTAGGCGGCCATCGACGCCAGCACGACGGCGACGAACGTGGAGATCAGGGAGATGCCGATGGAGTTGACCAGAGCCCGCGTGAACTCGGACGTGTCGAAGATCCCGGAGTAGTTGTCCCACGTCCACTTCTTGGGCCAGAACGAGCCGTCGGTGATCGACGACGGGTCCTTGAACGACAGCGAGACGATCCAGAGCACGGGGATGATCGCGAAGAGAACGACGACGACATTCGTCACGCCCCAGCCGACCCGCTGCTTCGCGGTGACAGCCATCAGAGGAGATCCGATCCGGGAGCCGACGTGCCGAAGCCCTTTATGAACAACAGGGCGATGATGGCCACGCAGATGAAGATCAGCACCGAGATGGCCGATCCGATGCCGAGGTTCAGGGCGGTGAACAGGTTGTCGTAGCCGAGGATCGACACCGACCCAGTGTTGTGGCCGCCACTCGTCAGGATGAAGATGTTGTCGAAGATCCGGAAGGCGTCGAGTGTCCGGAACAGCAGCGCCACGAGGATCGCCGGTTTCATCAGCGGCAGGGTGACGTGCACGAACCGTTGCCATGCCGAGGCGCCGTCGACCTTGGCCGCCTTCTGGAGGTCCTCGGGCACGAGGGCCAGCCCGGCCATCAGCAACAGCGCCATGAACGGCGTCGTCTTCCACACCTCGGCGAGGATGATCACGCCGAGGGCCTGCCAGTGGTCGGTGAGCGGGGCGGCGTCGCCGAACAGTCTCGACAGGTAGCCCGTGCTCGGTGTCCATGCGAACTGCCAGCTGTAGGCGGCCACGACGGTGACGATGCCGTAGGGAATGAGGATCGACGTGCGGACGAGGCCTCGGGTCATGATCGTCCGGTGCATCACCACCGCCAGGGCCATGCCGATCACGAGCTCGAGGGCCACCGAGACGACGGTGATGATGAGCGTGTTCCAGAAGGCGTCCCACCAGTACGGCGAGGTGAGGACGGCGACGAAGTTGTCGAGCCCGATGAACTTGGCCTGGTCGGGGAAGCGCAGGTCGTAGCGCTGCAGCGAGAGGTAGATGGAGTAGATGATCGGATAGGCCGCCACCGCCAGCATGACGATCACGGCCGGCGCACAGAGGAGGTACGCGAACCGCCGCTCCGCCTTGGCGCCCTCCGACAGCTCCGGCTTGCGGCGCTTCTTCTTGGCCTCCGGAGGCGCGACTGGTTCCTCGACGAGGATTTCGGTGTCGGTGCTCACGGCACGAGACCCTTCGACGCGAGGGCATCTTTGATCTGACTCGCCATGGTCTTCTCCGTGCTCTCAGGGTTGATCGACGCCGGTGGCGACACGGCGTGGGAGATCACGATGGAGATGTTCTGGTACGCAGGAGTGAGTGGCCGCACCGCTGCGCTGGCCAGCGCCGCCTTGATGTCGGCCGCGAACGGGTAGGCCTGCTGGACCGCCGGGTCGTCGTACAAGTCGGCGATCGACGGCGGTACGCCGCCCACGACGGCACCGATCTTCTGGTTGTCGCGGTCCCGCAGGCACAAGGTCGCCTCGAAGGCGAGGTCCGGGTGCTTCGTGTAGGCCCCGACGGCGAGGTTGATGCCGCCGATGGTGACGTGCGTCTGCTGGTCGGCCGAGACGGCCGGGTACGGCGCCGACTTGAAGACCTTGAACAGGTCCGGCTTGTTCGACTTCATCGACGGGTAGACGAACGGGTAGTTCAGCTCGAAGGCGGCCACACCCGACTCCATGGCCAGGCGGTTGTCGTTCTCCATCTGCACCGACAGCGACGGATCGGCGGCCGGCGACGTGGCCAGGTTGTGCATGATCGTGAGCGCGTTCACCGCCGGCGGCCCGAGCGACGGCGCGCTGCCGTCCGGTGTGAGCACGCTGCCGCCGCCGCTGGCGAGCAGGGTGTTGAACCAGACGGTGATGCCCTCGTACTGGTTGCCCTGGATCTCGACGTAGTGCGGCTTGCCTTGGCTGGCGAGGTCGCTCGCCATCTTCAGCATCTCGTCCCACGTCTTGGGCGGCGTGGGCACGAGGTCGGAGCGGTACCACAGCAGTTGGGTGTTGCTGTTGAACGGCGCGGCCCACAGCTTGTCCTGGTAGGTGGCGGTGGCCAGTGGCCCGGGCAGGGTCCCGTTCTCGACCTGGGCCTTGTTGTCGCCGGTCCACTCCTTGATCCAGCCCGCTTCGGCGAACTCGGGCGCCCACGTCACATCGAGCCCGAGGATGTCCATCGAGCTGTCCTTGGCCGCCAGCCGTCGCACCATCTGCTGGCGCTGGCCGTCGGCACCGTTGGGGAGCTTCTGGTAACTGATCTTGTACCGGCCGCCGCTGGCGGCCGTGCAGTTGTCAGCCGCCTGTTGCACCGCGCCGGAGTTGTCCGGGTAGATGTAGAGGTTCAGCGTGGGCGGACCGCTCGAACCGCTGCTGCAGGCAACCAGGACGGCGATCCCGATGGTGAAGGCGGCGAGGACCGTCGGAGATCGGCGGATCCGTCCCCTCCGTCGCCGTGGCAACTCCGGGCCGACACCCATCGCACCCCCTCTGTCGAGGACCGCGCCGGCTCGTCATGCTGGCGGTGCCGTCGCGACCCTGCCGGCCATGTTCCCCAACCCGTCGCGGGCCATACCGGCGGACGCCAGATGTGGCGACGCCGCGGCTACGCCGGCTGCAGGCTTAGCTCGACCTTGGCCACGAGGGAGGCGAACATCGGGTACACCTCGTCGCCGCCCATGGCGTCGATCGAGGGCTTCCACAGCTTCCAACGGTCGACCAGGCGCCGGCCCAGCAGGAGCTCGACGAGCTGGAGGTGCAGCGCACCGACGTGCTCGAGCGCACCGAGCTGTTCGAAGTAGTCGAGCTCCCGGAACAGGACGTAGGCCTCCATCGAGTTGGTGCGGATGTACTCCTGGAAGGCGGCGGCCAGCTCCTCGGCGGTCTCGAAGCGGGCCACCAGCCGGCGGGTCTCGACGAGGTCGGCCTCGTCCCAGCGGCGCAGGAACTCGGCCGCGATCTGGGCGTGACGAGCCTGCTGCGACTCGCGCACCTGGAGGCCGGCGAAGATGGCCAGGCCGAGGGTGCTGAGCAGACCGATCGATCCGATGGCAGTGAAGATGGCCGTGACCTGCTCGGCCCAGTTCGGTTGCGGCATGGCGCTCTTGTACCCGGTTCAGCTGGCGAGCCCGGCGATGCCGTTGCGCAGCAGCGCCAGGGCGAGAAGTATCACGATGACGAACGCCACTTTCCGGGCGTTGCGTTCGAGCCAGCCGCGTACACGCTCGAGCACGCGCAAAGTCCACTCTTCGGCCACCAGCATCATGATGATGGCAACGAGGAGCGGCAGTAACGAGGCGATGGTGAAGAACAGCCATTGCACGACGTAGTCGGCCGTGCTCGGGTCCGTCTCGGAGATGGTCTTCAGGGCGATCGGGATGAAGCCACCGGGGTTGGCGAGGGTGGCACCGGCGGCGAAGATGGCGATCGCCGGCGAACTGGCGACCTTGCGCATCTGGTCCATCATCCCCGTGACCCGTTTCGGGTCGGACGGCCGCTTGGCGTAGCTGACGACAAGGGCGAGGAGCAGTACGGCGATCACGATGTCGAGGACGGCGACCCACGTCTTGGGCGTGTTCGGGGTGTCCGACGTGGCGACGTCGCCGATGATGAAGGCGGCGAGGACGCCGACCGCCAGGGTGGCGAGGAACGCACCGAGGTAGAAGAAGATGCCGGTGCGCCGCGGCCGGTCCGACACGACGAGTGCCAGCACCGAGAAGGTGAGCGTCGTCGGCGAGAGCATGGCGGCCAGCGAGACGAGCACCAACTCCGTGTAGATCCAGCCCACGGCGAGCACTGTAGGTGCGGCTCGTACCACGCCGACGGATGCCGGGTGCCGTCCACCATCCGTTTGTGTCGGCATTCGGGGCGGAATCCGCACCAACGGGCGCCACTGGCGGAGTGGGGGGCGCGAGGGTCACCCGCCGGGGGGTGGGCCACGGGCTATCAAGGGCGGGATGTGGCGTTGGGCCGAGCGGGTGCTGGGACCCGATCCCGAGACCGTGGGCGAAGACATCGATCCGCGCTTCAGCCTCGCCAACGAGCGCACCTTCCTGGCGTGGATCCGCACGGCACTCGCCCTCATCAGCATCGGGCTGGCCGTGACCCAGTTGCTCCCGCCGTTCGACCTGGCCGGTGGCCGCCGCATCATCGGCATCCCGCTGATGGTGCTCGGCATCATCGTCGCCGTGCAGGCGTTGCGCGAATGGCTCGGGAACGAACGGGCCATGCGCCAGGGACGACGGCTCCCACGGCCCCGCTTGAGCGCGACCGTCACGGTGGTGATCGCCACCGTCGGCGTCTTCGCCCTCATCATCTCGCTCGTGGCCGGCTCGTCGTGAGCGTCGCCGATGCCAGTGAGCGCACGTTCCTCGCGTGGGAACGTTCGGGGCTGTCGTTCATCGTCACTGGCTTCACGATGGTGCGCGGTGTGCAGGGCCTGATCCCCAGCCGCCCGCTGGCGGGCTCGATCGTGCTCGCCCTCGGCCTCGCCGTGTGGGGACTCTTCACCTGGACGGCCTCGCGGCGCGGCGCCGAGTCGCTCGCCGTCATGCCGCGCCCGGCGCGGCTCACCGACATCGCGCCGCTCGCCGTCGGTACCGTCGTGATCGGGCTGGCCGCCGTCGCCATCGAGGTGGCGCGCTGACGGTCAGCTGCAACCGGGGATCGGCCCGCTGGCGCCCAAGCTGATCAGCGAGCAGAAGCTCTGCTGGGCGACCTTCCAGGTGCCGCCCTCGAGCACGGCCATGCCCTGCGAGTTGGGCAGGGCGACGGCGCCGTTCAGGTACACGTCGTAGGTCACCGTCGCCTCCGTCGGCGACGTGAACGTCACCTGCGTGACCTTGGCGCTTGCTTGTTGCTGCAACGGGTTGGTGGCGCTCTGCTCGATTGCCGCCCGCAACGCCGAGCCGTTCTGCAACAGCGCCACCCGCTCGTCGACCGGCGTGCCCGGCGTGAAGAACGTCTCCCAGTTGGCGGTGATCTGGGCCCGGGCCGCCGCCTCGTCGAACGCGGTCGTGGAGGGGCCGGCGGTGGTAGCCGTCGTCGATGCCGGGGGGACCGATGTGACCGACGGCACCGTCGGCGCCGCCGGCGCCGTTGTGACGGCGATGCTCGTGGCGGCGGTCACGGCGGGCGCCGGCGGCGGCTTGGCCACCGGCACGCGGCTGCCACACGCCGCGATCAGGAGCACCGCCGCCAACCAGCGCCCATCTCGCCACCACGTGCGCGTCCGCATCGGCGGGTCATGCTGGCAGCTGGAACAGTCACCGCCAACCCGGGACGACGCCTCTATCCTCCACGCGAGATGGCGACGGATCAGTCGCAGACGAGACTGCGGACCTGGCTCGGCGTGGTGGTCGCCGCGGTGGGCGTCGTCTTGCTCATCGTCGGTTGGTACAAGGTCTCGGGTGAAGCCGACGTCGGCCGCCAGATGCCGTACGTCGTCTCGGCCTGCCTCCCGGGCGCCGCCCTGCTCGTGGCCGGCGCCGTGCTCATCGCGGCCGAGCGCTGGCGCGACGCCGCCACGCGCACCGACGAGCGCGTCGACGCGCTCTATGCCCTCTTCACCGAACCGGTCGAGCCGTCGCCGCCCGCGCCGGCGACGATGGCCGCCGATCCCGCCGTCGACGGGCATCTCGTGACGGTCGACGGCACGACGCGCTACCACCGCGCCGCCTGCCCGCTCGTCGCCGGCAAGCCGGTACACGACGTCGCCGCCACCGAGGTCAACGATCGCCACCTCGAGCCCTGCCCGGTGTGCGACCCGCCCGCGCCCGCCCCGGCCTGACGGATGCTCACCCTCGAACTAGCCATCGCCGGCATCGGGATCGGCGCGGTGGCGGCGCTGTCCGGACTCGGGCTGCTCGTGACGTACCGCGCCACGGGCGTCTTCAACCTCGCCTTCGGCGCCATCGCCATGATCTGCGCCTACTTGCTGTGGCAGACGGTGCAGCAGTGGGGCTGGCCCATCGGGCTGGCGGCGCCGCTCGTGCTGCTTGTGTTCGCGCCGGCCCTCGGCCTCGCGCTCGAGCGTCTCGTGTTCCGGCCCCTCGAACGGCGCGGGGCCCCGCCGTCGGAGTCGCTCGTCGCCTCGCTCGGCGTGTTCGTTCTGCTCGTCGGATGCGCCTTCGTCGTGTGGGGCAGCGAGACCCACGTCGACGTGCCCACCGTCGTGCCCGCCGGGTCCGTCCAGATCGCCGGCGACGTCACCGTGCGGTACGACACGCTCGTCGACCTGGCCGTCGTGGCCGCGGTCAGCATCGCCCTCGCCATCGTCGTCCGCACGCGCGCCGGCCTCGTGGCCCGGGCCGTCGTCGAGCGGCGGTCGCTCGCCGAGCTGACCGCCCTCCCCGCCGATCGGGTGGCGTTGGCCGGGTGGGCGATCGGGTCGACGCTGGCCGGCACGGCCGGCGTGCTGATCGCGCCGAGGCTGCGGCTCGATCCGTACGGGCTCACGCTCGTCGTGTTGGAGACGATGGCCGTGGCGGTGATCGCTCGCCTCATCAGTCCGGTCGTCGCCGTCGTCTCCGCCCTCGTCCTCGGCGTGGCCCAGAGCGAGCTCACGCGCTTCCACC
>DASXAI010000770.1:0-3508 GCA_036406775.1 Acidimicrobiales bacterium | reverse complement strand
GGCGCCTGCTCCGACGGCCGCCGCGGGTGCGGCCTCGGCCACGGTCGTCATCAAGGATTTCGCCTTCAGCCATGCCACCATGAGGCCCGGTGCCACAGTGACCGTGACCAACCGCGATGGCGTGAGCCACACCGTTACCGCCGACGCCAACGCCTTCAACACCGGGCCGCTGAAGGCGGGCGCCTCCGTCACGCTGCGTGCCCCCACGAAGCCGGGAACCTACACGTTCTTCTGTGCCATCCACCCCGACATGAAGGGGACGCTCGTCGTGAAGTAGCCCCTCCTTCCGTTTCACGCTTGTTCGAGAACCTCACGGGTCGTTCAGTTAGCGTGAAACGGAGGGGGCGGGCGGTCAGTGGACCTCCACGACCACCGTTTGGATCGAGTTGTTGCCGTAGCCGAGGCGGTTCCACGGCGCCTCGTCGGGTTGGACACGGCCGGCGACGTCGGTGGCTCGAGCCCGTAGCGTGGCCCGGGCCGCGTCGTCGAGCACCACGACCCGTTCCCACCACTGCCAGGAATGGCGACGCGGTTCGCCCACCATGCGGGCCGGCAGCCACGGGCCGTCGTCGACCGCCACCTCGACGCTGGTGATCGGACCGACGCCGGACCACGCCACGCCCCGCACCATCACCTGACCTCGCTCGACGCGCGCGTCCGGCGCCGGTTCGCTGATCAGCGCCCGCACGTGCTGCGACCCCACCGGCTCGCGCACCACGGTGCCGTCCCGCTCCCACTCGTAGACGTAGCGCTCCGACTGGAAGAAGCCGGTGAACGGCGCGTCGACCAGCTCGATCTCGGTGAGCCACTTCACCGACGCCACCGCGTACCGGTCGGGCACGACGAGGCGTACCGGCTGGCCGTGGTGCGGCGAGAGCGGCTCACCGTTCATGGCGTAGGCGAGCAGCACGTCGGGCCCCCGCGCCTCCGCCAGAGACAAGCTCCGCTCGAACCGGATGGGCGCGTCGCGACCATCGACCGCGCCCGTGTCGGCGCCCCGGAACACCACCTCGAGCGCGGCGGCCAGCGGCCCCGCCCGGTCGAGGACGTCGGCGAGCCGGGCGCCGGTCCACTCGGCCGTGCTGGCCGCGCCCATCCCCCACGGCTCGCCCTCGATCGGCGGGTCAAAACGCGACCGGCCGTTGCCGGCGCACTCGAGCGTGGCGGTGAGCGTGTGCGACGGCATGGATCGCAGCTCGTGCCAGCCGATCCGCAGGGGGTGCGACACGAGACCATGGATCTCGAGGCGCCAGGTCGCCGGATCGAGCCAAGGCGTCGGGAAGTGGTTGCGGACGTAGAAGCGGGCGACCGGCACGACCCCGCCGATGAGGGCAGCGAGAGCCGTCTCGCAATTCAGTGGCTCGACACGGTGCACCACGAGCCCCCGTGAGATCGGGAAGCCGGCGACTTCCCACGCCGCCGTCCCGCCGATCAGGTCCGAGACGTCGGCGAAGCCGGCGGCGCGGAGGAGGCTGGCCGCGATCTGCGACCGGTAGCCGCTGGCGCAGTAGACGACCACCGGACGGTCGCGCTCGAGCCGTTCGGCTCCGTCGACCAGTGTCGCCAGAGGAAGTTCGATGGCATGGGGCAGCGCCCCCGCCTCCGTCTCGGCCGCGCTGCGCACGTCGACGAGCTGCAGCTCGGGCCGGCCGATGAGTGGCGCCAACTCGGCCGCGGTCAGCCGGGAGCTGGCCTCGATCAGATCCGGTCGGCGGGCCATGACATCAGCCAGGTCGTCGAGCTGGCCGACGACGCGGTCGTATCCCACTCGGGCCAGGCGGACCTTGGCCTCGACGGCCAAGGCCGGGTCGCCGACGAGCACGATGTCGTCGTGCGGAGACAGGACGTCGGCGGCCCATTCGGCGAACCGCCCCTGCAGGCCCACGTCGACCGCCCCGCGCAGGTGGGCGCGAGCGAACTCGGCCGGCTCACGAGGATCGAGCAGCACCGCCCCCCGAGCCCGACGGCCGAGCACATCCTCGAGCCCCAGCCGCGGCGGTGGCTGGTCGTCGAGCAGGACCCGACGTTCGCGGTTGCGGCGGGCGTCGAACTCGAAGTAGTGCGGCCGTGGGGGCTGGCCGTCGGTCACGGTCCGCACGAACTCGTCCTCGTTCGTGACCAGGAGGGCGTAGTTGGTGCGGCGCTCGTACCCGATGGTGGAACTGGTGTCGCTCGAGAGGTGCTTGCCGCACGACGAACCGGCGCCGTGGGCCGGGAAGACCCGGGTGACATCGGGCAACCGCAACAGCTTGCCGTGCAGTGACGTGTAGAGCATCCGAGCGAGCACCTCGGGGGCGGTGTCGGCTCCGACCGCCCCCAAGAGGTCGGGCCGCCCGACGTCGCCCACGAACAGGGTGTCGCCGGTCAGGACGCCATAGGGCGCGCTGTCGTCGGGATGCTCGTAGACGACGAGGCAGATCGACTCGGGAGTGTGACCCGGCGTGGCCAGCACCTCGACGGTGACGTCTCCGAGGCGCAGGCGTTGCCCGTCGTGCAGGTGTTCGACCGCGAACTCGACGAGCGCGCCGGCGCCGTAGCTGATGACGGCGCCGGCGCGGGCCGCCAGTTCGAGGTGGCCGCTGAGGAAGTCGGCGTGGACGTGCGTCTCGATGATCCGCTCGATCGTGAGGCCCGCGCTGGCGGCTTGGTCGAGGTAGACGTCGACGTCGCGGCGCGGGTCCACGACGACGGCCCGTCCCGTCGCCTCGTCGCCGATGACGTACGAGGCGTGGGACAGGCAGCCGAGGTAGTGCTGGGTGAAGATCACGTCGGTTGGGGTACGACCCGCAGATAGGGCTTGAGGGTCTTCCACCCGTCGGGGAACCGGGTCCGGGCCTCGTCGTCGGAGACGGCGGGGATGATGATGACGTCGTTTCCCTGCGTCCAGTTGACCGGTGTGGAGACCTTGTAGGCCGCGGTGAGCTGGAGCGAGTCGATCACGCGCAGGATCTCGACGAAGTTGCGACCGGTGCTCTGCGGATAGGTGATGGTGAGCTTGACCTTCTTGTCCGGACCGATGACGAACACCGAGCGCACCGTCGTGGTGTCGCTCGCATTCGGGTGGATCATCCCGTAGAGGTCGCTGATGACGCGGTCCGGGTCGCCGATGAGCGGGAAGTTGGGCGCCTGCCCCTGCGTCTCGGCGATGTCGGCGGCCCACCGGCGATGGTCGTCGACCGAATCCACGCTGAGGCCGATCACCTTGACGTTGCGACGATCGAACTCCGGCTTGATGCGGGCCACTTCACCGAGCTCGGTGGTGCACACCGGCGTGAAGTCCTTGGGATGGGAGAACAGCACACCCCAGCTGTCGCCGAGCCACTCGTGGAAGCGGAACGTTCCTTCGGTGGTCTCGGCCGTGAAGTCGGGGGCCTCGTCGCCGAGTTGGAGAGCGGGCGTGTAGGTCCTGGCGTTCATGGGCACGTCCTTCGTCGTGCGGCGCGGGGCCGCGGTTGTCACCACGACGGTCGCGCCGGCTGGTTCCGGATCGGTCGCGAACAGGTAGCGA
>DASXAI010000769.1:0-2996 GCA_036406775.1 Acidimicrobiales bacterium | reverse complement strand
CCGGTGGAACGACACCCTCGCCCTACTGGCCTCGTCCATCCTGTTCGGCCTGGCCCACTTCGAGCTGCTCCAGCTCCCTGCCCTCGTGCTGTTCGGACTCGTGGCCGGGTACTGCGCCCAGCGCACGGGACGGCTCGGGATGTCGATCTGGGCCCACGTCGGCTTTAACGCGACGACGGTCGTCTTCCTGCTCACGCGCTGATCTGCGTCGCCGTCGTCCGGCTTCCCCATCCGCCGATTTTCGCCAGTGGCGCCCGTTGGTGCGGATTCCGCCCCGATCAGCGACACAAGCGGCGACCAGGACGGCGGTGACGGTAACGAACGGGTGCCGAAATGGCACCATGGTGAGCTGTGACGGACGTCCTCGACCGCCCGCTCGACGAGCCCGAACTGCCCATCGAGGGCGACGACTGGCCCGCCGCGTCCGGGCCCGAGGCGCCGCGCTGGCCCACGGCTCATCGCCGCCGGATGCTGACGAACCGCGAGCGGGCCGAGCGGATCGCCACGATCGTCGTCGTGGGTGGCTGCGTGCTGTACACGCTGTTCCAGCTCCACCCCGACCTGCTGCTGAAGAACACGACGCCGGCCGGCGGCGACATGGGCGCCCACGTGTGGGGGCCGGCGTTCCTGCGCGACCACATCCTGCCGCACTTCTGGCTCTCGGGCTGGGCCAACGATTGGTACGCGGGCTTCCCGATGTACCTCTTCTACATGGTGCCGCCGGCTCTCGCCGTCGTGGCCCTCGACGTGCTGCTGCCGTACGGCGTGGCGCTGAAGCTGGTCAGCATCCTCGGCATCCTCAGCCTGCCGGTCTGTTGTTGGGCGTTCGGGAAGTTGGCGGGGCTGAAGTTCCCGGTGCCCCAGCTGTTCTCCATCGCCTCGGTCTTCTTCCTGTTCGACGAGACCTTTCAGATCTACGGCGGCAACATCGCCTCCACGATGGCGGGCGAGTTCTCGTTCTCCATCGCCCTGTCGTTGGCGATGCTCTTCCTCGGCGTATTCGCCTACGGCATGCGCACAGGGAAGTACCGCGCCTGGGCCGCCGGCCTGTTCGCGTTGGCCGCCCTGTGCCACGTCATCGTCATGTTCTTCGCCGCCATCGGCGCCATCGTGCTGCTCCTGCTCTACGCCGACCGCAAGCGGCTCTGGTACGCCTTCACCGTCGGTGTGGTGGGCGCGCTGCTGACCGCCTTCTGGTACATCCCGTTCTGGCGCGACTCGAAGTTCATGACCGACATGTTCTACGAGCGCCTCAGCAACTACTGGGGGATGTTCTTCCCGCAGGAGACGAACATCAGCCGGATCATCTTCGTGCTGGCGGTGGTCGGCCTGGTCGGCGCCGTCCTGCGCGGCAACCGCATCGGCGCCTGGCTCGGGATCATGTGCATCGGCTACGCGGTCTGGGCCGCGCTGTGGCCGAACAGTCCGGGCGGGATCAACCTCTGGAATGCTCGCCTGCTCCCGTTCTTCTACCTGACGCGCGACCTCCTGGTGGCCCTGGGCGTGGTCGAGATCGGCCTGCTGCTGGCCCGGCTCGTACGGCCGAACGATCGACGCACGCTCACGTGGTTCCGGTTCGGCACGCTCGGGTTCGCCGTCGTGTTCGCGCTCGGCGCCCTCGGCTTGCACCTGGAGAACCTGCCGTTCTTCAAGCAGGTGTGGAACGGGAAGATGTGGGTCTACAAGGCCGGCCCCATCGAGGTGAAGAGCCAACCGGCCTACGTCGACGACTGGGCCAAGTGGAATTACTCGGGCTACGAGGGCAAGGACGCCTACGGCGAGTACTCCGGCGTCGTCAACACGATGAAGGAGATCGGACAGGAGCGCGGCTGCGGCCGGGCCCTGTGGGAGAACAACAACGACGAGGACAAGTACGGCACGCCGATGGCGCTGATGCTGCTGCCGTTCTGGACCGACGGATGCATCGGGTCGATGGAGGGCCTCTACTTCGAGGCGTCGGGCACCACGCCGTATCACTTCCTCACCACCAGCGCCCTCTCGGCCCACAGCTCCGACCCGGTCCGGCGTCTCGACTACGAGGACGGCCAGGTCGACAAAGGCGTGCAGTACCTGCAGACGCTCGGTGTCCGCTACTACCTCGCCTACAGCCCGTCGGTCATCGCCAAGGCCGACCAGAACCCGCAACTGACGCCGATCGCCCAGTCCGGCCCGTGGAAGGTCTACGAGGTCGCCGACAGCACCTTGGTGACGCCGCTCACCACCGAGCCCGTGGTGGCCGTCGGCGCCAACCAGAGCCGCGACTCGTGGCTCGAGTTGGGCACGTCGTACTTCCAGCATCAGGACCAGTGGGCCGCCCTGCCTGCCGCCACCGGGCCGTCCGACTGGCAGCGGATCGCACTGACCAAGTCGGGCACCACCAACGATCGCAACCTCGCCTCGGTGACCCCTTCGGCGCCGATCCAGGCGACGCCGCTGCCGGCGGTGACGGTCAGCAACATCGACACCGAGGACAACTCGATCTCGTTCCACGTCGACAAGACCGGCGTGCCGGTGCTCGTGAAGACGAGCTACTTCCCCAACTGGGACGTCAGTGGGGCCGAGGGCCCGTACCGGGTGGCGCCCAACTTCATGGTCGTGGTCCCGACGTCCAACGACGTGACGCTGCACTACGGCCACACGGGCACGGAGTACTTCTCCTACTTCCTCTCGCTCCTGGGCATCGCCGGGCTGGTGTGGCTGTGGCGCAAGGGCCGCGTCGACTACGGGCACCGGCCCGAGCCGGGTCCGGTGCTGCCGGAGCCGCCAGGCTTCGACGCCGGCCTGTGGTCGACGCCGGCGCCCACCGACGCGCCGCCGTACCTGATGGACTGGGACGAGCCCGAACCGGAGCCGGCGCAGGATCTCCCCCCTCCCGCGGCGGACGAGGATGCCAACGCGCCGTAGCCCTCAGCCCGGCGGCACGGACGGCGCCGCTCCGTTAACGTCGGCGCCGGCATGAGCCCCTTCGACGCGGTATTCAAGGCGTACGACATCCG
>DASXAI010000768.1:0-3242 GCA_036406775.1 Acidimicrobiales bacterium | reverse complement strand
GCGCTGGCCGCCGAGAAGGCCGACCATCACCCCGACTGGTCCAACTCGTGGAACCGCGTCGTCATCGACCTCGTCAGCCACGACGCCGGTGAGGTCACCGACCGAGACCGGGCTCTGGCCGAGAAGATCAACAGCTTCCTCGAGTGACGTCGGCCGGCGTGCCGGTCGCCCGGTCGCGGGTGTTCGATGGGTGGTTCGTCGTGGGCGCGGTGTCCGTCGTCCTGCTCGTCGCCGGCGGCCTCGGCTTCTACGGGCTGTCGGTGTACCTCAAGGAGCTCAAGGACGCCCGGGGTTTCAGCGTCGGTTGGATCTCGGGCGCCACGTCGTTGTTCTTCGTGATCGGTGGCCTGGCCGGACCGGCCGTGGCCCGGGTGATCGAGCGGCGCGACGTCCGGCTCGTGATCGCCGCCGGCGGGATCGTGGCCGGGATCGCCCTCGCGCTGCTCGGGCAGGTGCAGCAGCTGTGGCAGCTGTACCTCGTCGACGCCCTCCTCGCCGTGGGCAACACGTGCTGCTTCCTCGTGCCCTGCACCACCGTGGTGACGCGCTGGTTCCATCGGCGGCGGTCGGTGGCCCTGTCGATCGCGTCCACCGGCATCTCGATGGGCGGCCTGGTGTTCACGCCGTTGGCATCGGCGTTGATCGGCCACCTCGGCATCGCGACCGCCTCGGTGATCCTCGGCGCCGTCTGGACCGGCGTGGTCGTGCCGACGGCTACCGTCATCTGGCCGGATCCGGCCAGCCGCGGTGAGTGGCCCGACGGCGACGAACCCGCCGCCGTCTCCTCGACGGGGGCGGTCGCTGAAGCCGCCGGCGTGCCGTACGAGGAGGCCATCCACAGCCGCTTCTTCCGAGTCGTGGTGATCGCCTACGTGTTCGGCCTCACGGCTCAGGTGGGTGCGCTGATTCACCTGTACAACCGCGTGAGCGACGACGCCGGCAAGGGCGCCGCCGGCGCCGCCGTCCTCTGCGTGGCGCTGTCGAGCGTCGTGTTCCGCCTCCTGGGCGGCGTCGTGGCCGAGCGGGTGCCCCTGCGGCGCCTGACCGTGACGATGTTCGTCATCCAGGGCGTGTCGCTGGCGATCCTGGCGGGCGCGTCGTCGGCCGGCGCGCTCCTGGCCGGTTCGGTCCTGTTCGGCGCCACCATCGGCAACACGCTCATGCTGCAGCCGCTCCTCATCGCCGAGGCCTTCGGCGTGCGTGACTACGCCCGCATCTACTCCCTCAACCTGCTTTGGACGACGCTCGGCGTCGCCGGCGGGCCCTTCGTACTGGGCGTCATCCACGACGTCACCGGGGGGTACACGACGGCCTACGTGGTGGCGGCCATCCTGTCGGTCGTGGGCGCCATGTCACTGGCCAGCCGGAGGAGGGAGTCGCGCAGTTCGTCCACCATGGCGTGGGCGGCGTCGAAGTAGCGGTTGGCCCAGCGCGTCGGGACGTAGTGGCCGTTGCAGGAGGCCTGGAGCAGACGGGCCGCCGCCCCGCGGGGTCGGAGGTCGAGCTCCGTGTGCCCGTCCGACCACGGCAGCAGCTCCAGCTCGAGCCGGACCCGGCGGACGCCCCAACACCGCCGCACCCGGGCCCGGATGCGCCAGCCCGCGCCCATCGGGGTCCAGCGGGACGGGCCGTCGAGGCGGAACCGCCGCCGCCGCACGACCAGGTCAGAACCCTCCCGCCGGCGATACCAGTGGGCCAGGGCTTCGGCCGAGCGCGGTGGCGTCAGGTCGACCACTCGCCACACCACGAGCATGCTGTGGCGCTGCATGCGGACCGGTTCGCCCGGGCGCCGGGGCGCCACGGGGCGCGAGGGCCGGGGCGGGCGCGGCGGCTCAGGCGCAAGGACGTAGCTCGGCAGCTCGTCCACGGCGCCGGCGCATTCGGCCACGGCTCCATCATGCTCCTACGGTTCTGCGGATGCACCCCAACGTCCAGCGCGTGGCCGCCGCCGCGACCGAGCTCGGGCTCGACATCGACGTCCGGACGTTCCCCGAGGGCACGAAGACGGCCGCCGACGCCGCCCGGGCGATCGGCGTCGACGTAGGACAGATCGTGAAGTCGCTGATCTTCTCGGTCGACGGCGAGGTGGTGGTCGCCTACGTGAGCGGGGCCAACCAGCTCGACGAGCGCAAGCTGGCCGCCCTCGCCGGCGGGCGGAAGTCGGGGCGGGTCGATGCCGACCAGGTCCGGGCGGCCACGGGCTACCCCATCGGCGGCGTGCCGCCGTTCGGCCACGCCACGCCGCTGCGGGTGTTCGTCGACGAGGACCTGCTCGCGTTCGACGAGGTGTGGGCGGCCGCCGGCACCTGGAACGACGTGTTCCCCCTGACGCCGGCTGACCTGGTGCGAGTGAGCGGCGGCGTGGTCGGGCCGCTGCGCAGGGAATGACGGCGTACCTCGTCGTGTACGGCACGCTCCAGTCGCCGTACCCGACGTTCGACCGCCTCGGGCTGCGCACTGCCGTCCGGATCGTCGGCCCCTGCCGGTTCACCGCCACGCTGCGGGACCTCGGCGCGTATCCGGGCGTCGTGCTCGACGGGCGGGGGCCGTGCCGCGGCGAGTTGGTGGAAGTGCTCGACCAGGGGGCGTGGTCGGTGCTCGACGCCTTCGAGGGCCACGAGTACCGCCGGGTCCGGATCGTGTGTGACGAACCGGCCGGCGCCGAAGCCTGGATCTACGAGCTCGTGACGCCGGTCGGCACCGTCGTCGACGCCGGCGTCTGGCCGAGCCGCCTCCTCTCCCCGCCGACGTGACGGTTTTCGACAACTGTTGTCAATTTCCGTCACATCGGCGGAAGGAGGAGCGGGCTACGTCAGGGGGACGCAGTCGGCGGTGCAGTTGGGTCCGGAGCCGGGGCGGGGCGGCCCGGTGCGGTGCAGCACGCCGGTGGTGGGGGTGACGGTGAGGCAGTCGTCGGCGTTGATCGCCGCCGACCCGTCGACGATCAGGCTGTAGCCACCGGGCTCGTACGGCGGCCACAGGAGGGTGACGGCCGTCGGGCGATCGGCGGCGTTGGAGCGACTGTGGCGGCCGGCGGCGCCGACGAACACGGTGCCGTCCCACGTCACCGGGGCCGACACGGCGTGGGGTCGCCCGTCGCCGCTCACCGTGACGAGGTAGGGCCACAAACCGAACCGCGCCACCTCGTCACCGAGCCGCTCGAGCGACACCGGGACGCTCACGACGCCTCGGCTTCGTCGAGCCCTTGCGTCAGGGTGTTCCACGCCAAGGTGGCGCACTTG
>DASXAI010000767.1:0-2303 GCA_036406775.1 Acidimicrobiales bacterium | reverse complement strand
CGGCGTCGGGCGGCGGCGCGTACTGCAGCGCGATCGGCGTATCGATCGGGCCGGGGGCGACGCAGTTGGCGCGCAGCCCGGCCTTGGCGTGGTTGAGGGCGAGGCTGCGCGTCAGCGCGATGACCCCGCCCTTGGTGGCGGCGTAGGCCGTCTCGTACGGCGTGGCGTCGGTGGCGGCGGTAGAGGCGGTGTTCACGATGGCGCTGCGATCGTTGCCGAGCAAGGCCGGGAGGGCCGCCTGGCACACCAACCACGTCGCCGTCAGGTTGATGGCGATGAGACGGTCCCACTCCTCGAGCGGGAACCCGACGTCCATCCAGAAGCCGCCCACGCCGGCGACGTTGCAGACGACGTCGAGACCGCCCAACGCCTCCACCACGCCGTCGACGGCCGGGGGGATGGCCATCCGCTCGACGAGATCGCAGTGGACCGGGACGGCCCGGCCGCCGCTCGTCTGAATGGCGTCAGTTGTCGAGGCGAGCCCGTCGAGATCGCGATCGAGGCACGCGACGGCGGCGCCCTCGGCGGCGAGCCGGATGGCGGTGGCCCGACCGATACCCGAGGCGGCCCCGGTCACCAGGGCCCGGCGCCCGGCGAAGCGGTCCACCTCAAACCCGGCCCACGAGCTCGAGGACGGCGCCGTCGGGATCCGGGAAGAAGATGGCCCACACGTCGGCGAGCCCTTCCCCGAGGGCGACCACCACCGGTGGCGCCACCTCGGGCACCACTCGGCGCACGTCCTCGTAGCTGGCGTCGGCGTCATCGGCGAACAGCGCGGTGCGGTAGATGCCGGCGTGGTGGCCGGCGGCATAGGGCGTTCCGACTGAACCGGAACGCCACTGGGTCAAGTGGACGGAGAACTGGTCGCGTTGGCCTGGCAGATAGAGGCGCTGGGCCGTCCAGCGGTCGGTCGCCTCCGGCTCGTCCGCGTCGAGGTGGAGCGCGGCCCGGTAGAACGCCACCGAGCGTTCGAGGTCGCTGCAGTTGACGCGCAGGCCGGCATAGGTGATCGGTCCGTCGGCAGCGAACAACTCGATGCGCGTGCCGCTGGGGTCGGCCGTCACGATGAGGCCGTCCTCGCGCGCGGCCGGGGCGCCGGCGGCGACGAGGCGCACCGCCATGGCGTCCGGATCGGGCACGCCGAAGCGCAGCGCGATCAGGCCGAGGTGGTCGGGCCGCTGATAGGCCACGCCCTCAGTGGGCGGCTCGAGCCACTGGAGCAGATCGACCACGGGACCGCGGGGGCCGCGGTGGTCGGCGAGGAAGACGCCGCGCCACCGCACCGGGACGCCGGCCAGGCCGAAGCCGGCGCCGTCCTGGGTCGTGGCCGGCGCGGTGCGGCCCTGCGGTTCGAGCTCGAGGTGCGAGGTGTAGAAGTGCTCCGAGTCGGCGAGGTCGACGGCGTTGACGTTGGCGTGGGCGAACCAGCGCGGGCGGGCCACGGGTCAGGCCTTGGCGAGGTCGCGCCCGGCGCCGTGGGCCGCCTCGAAAACGGCGTCGATCACGGCGTCGTCGTGGGCGAGACCGGGGAACGCCACCTCGTAGGGACCCGGAGCCAACGCCACGCCGCGCCGCAGCATGGCGTGGAAGAAGGCGGCGTACCGGGCGGTGTCGGTGGTGCGGGCGGTGTCGTAGTCGATCGCCGGCGTGGCGCTGAAGTGCAGGCCCACGAGCGGCCCGACGACGGGGACCTGGACCGTGATGCCGGCCCCGGCCAGCGCGTCGTGGATGCCGGCAGCCAGGCGCTCGGCTCGCGCCGCCAGCACCTTGAACCCGTCGTCGGTCAGCTCGCTCAGAGCGGCGCGCCCGGCGGCGGTGGCAAGCGGGTTCCCCGACAGCGTGCCCGCCTGGTACACGGGTCCGAGCGGCGCCAGCGAGGCCATCACGTCGCCACGGCCACCGAAGGCGGCAATCGGCAGCCCGCCGCCGATGACCTTGCCGAAGCAGGTCAGGTCGGGTCGGACGCCGTACGCGCCCTGGGCGCCGCCGAGACCGAGCCGGAACCCGGTGATCACTTCATCGAAGATCAGCAGGGCACCGGCACGGTCGCACTCGGCCCGCAGGCCCTCGAGGAATCGGGGCGCGGGCGGGACCAGTCCCATGTTGGCGGCGACGGGTTCGACGATGACGCACGCCACCGACTCGTCGAGCGTGGGCACGACGTTGTAGGGGGCCACGATCGTCTGGCTCACGGCGGCGGCGGTGACGCCGGCGGAGCCGGACAGGCCGAGCGTCGCCACACCGCTCCCACCCTCGGCCAGGAGACCGTCGCTGTGACCGTGGTAGTTGCCGGCGAACTTCAC
>DASXAI010000766.1:0-4875 GCA_036406775.1 Acidimicrobiales bacterium | reverse complement strand
TCTCGAGGGTCCAGTCGGGCTCGTGCAGATGCGCGTACGGATTGCGGCAGGCGTTGAGGCGATGCTTGATCGCCACCATGGCCCCGATGTGGGGCGGCGCGCCCGAGCGCCGGATGTACGAACGGATGTGCGGCGAGAAGTAGCCGCCGGCCCCGGCGTGGACCGGCATCCCGAACGGCAGCGGTACCGAGAGTGCCCACATGGCGTTGCCGTCGCTCTGCTTCTCGAAGGCGAGTGTGAGGACGCGCTCGTGCACGCCGCCGGTGACGAGGTTCGACGCCACGACGGCAGTGGAGCCACCGACGCTTCCGGCGGTGTGCACACGGAACACGGGCTTGCCCGCCGCCGCCAGCGCGTCGGTGAGCCACAGCTCGGGCATCATCACGCCCTCGAGCGGGTCCGGCGCCTTGCCGATCACGATGGCGTCGATGTCGGCCATGGTCATGTCGGCGTCGGCCAGAGCCCGGTCGACGGCCTCCCGCACCAGACCGCCGATCGAGACGTCGCCGCGGGTGGAGGCGCACTTCGTCTGGCCGATGCCGACGACGGCGCAGCGCTCGGCGCTCACTCGTCCGCCTCCAGGACGGCGACGAGGTTCTGCTGCAGGCACGGGCCCGAGGTGGCGTGGGCCAGGCCGCGCCCGGCCTCACCCCGATGGATGCGCGCCGCGACTTCGCCGAACCGGACGAGGCCCGCCGCCATCACGGGGTTGGCGCACAGCGCCCCGCCCGACGGATTGATGGCGTCGGCGTCGACGGCCATGGTCCGCCGCAACAGCAACTCCTCGTGCGAGAAGGGCGCGTGCAGCTCGGCCACGTCGAATCGCCCGCGGGCACCGGCCCGTTCGGCTGCCAACGTGGCCGACGGCACGGCCGTGAGGTCGCGCCGCCCGATGTCGTGGCCGTCGATGCGATGGTCGATGCCGCGGATCCACGCCGGCCGTTCGCACACGGCCCGAGCCGCGTTCCCGGCCGCCAGCACCACGGCCGCCGCGCCATCGGTCGGTGGCGGCAGGTCGTGGGCCCGCAGCGGATCGGCCTGGACGGGTGCGCGCAGCAGGGCGGCGGCGGCGGCCGCGCCGTCCTGGACCACGGCGCTGGGGTTGGTGGCGGCGTCACGCCGGCTGCGAGCCGCCACTTCCGCCATGTCGAGGGGCGTGACGACGCCGGCGTCGAGCGCGGCCCGGGCCTGGAGGGCGGCCAGGCTGACGGCGTCGGGCCACAGCGGCGCCACGTAGTACGGGTCGAGTTGGAGGGTGAGGATGCGCCGGGTGTCGCCCGAGGCACTCTTCCCGTTGCCGAACACCACCGCCGTGTCGGCCTCACCCGTCTGCAGCTTCACCCACGCCTCGTAGAGCGCGAAGGCCCCGTCCGCCTCGACGTGGCTCTCGACGATGGGCGGCCAGGCACCGATGGCGTCGACGGCGGCGACGAAGCTGAAGGGCTGGCCGCTCAGGTAGTCGCAGCTGCCGTGACACCAGAAGTCGACCTGCGGGCGCTCGAGCCCGGCGGCGGCGAGGGCGTCGGCGATCACGGGGACGAGCAGCTCCACCGTCGTGAGGTTGGTGCGGGGGACGTGCTTCGTCTGGGCGAAGGCCACGATGGCGACGTCACGCATCAGAGGTGGCGGGCGTACGCCTCGAACGGCGCGTCAGGCTCGCCCGTGGGTCGGAAGTGGTCGATGTTCTCCATCGACGGGCCCCACTCGTCGGCGGGGCGCCAGACGGCCTCGACCCGCATGCCCATGCGAACCTCGTGGGCCTCGCACCCGAGGATGAGGTGGCTGAAGGCGATATGGGCCCCGTCGAGCACGATGTTGGCGGCGACGTAGGGGATCTTGATCCGCTGGCCGAGGAACGGGACGTTCACGATGCAAAACGATGTGATGGTGCCGCGATCCGGGAGTTCGACGGCGTCACGGAGCGCCACGGCGTCGGTGGGGCACACGCCGCGGCCAGGGAAGTAGACCTGCTGGCACGACGGGCACCGGCTGCCGACGAGCCGGCCCTCGAGCAGACCGCGCAGGTACTGGCCGGCCTGGATGCCGGCCGACCAGTCGTAGGTGACGGAGATGGGGGTCCGGATGCTGCGGACCGCCTCGACGTCGGTCACACCACCACCTCGAAGCAGGCGATGTCGGTGATGGCACCTTGCCGCTCGGCCGCCCAGCGGACCCGCACACGGGCGCCCGTGGTCAACTCGGCCGGCGACCGGACGTCGACGGCGTGGAGGAAGCCCGAGTCGGCGCCGTCGAGTCGCACGAGGGCATAGGCGAAGGGACGGTCGAAGGGCTGGCCCTCGAGCGCCTCAGGAACCCACGCCCACGTGACGACCGTGCCCTCGTCGGCGACGGCCACCCAGTCGGTCAGGGGCTCGCCCGTCGCCGGGTCGAACTCGGGCGGCGGTACCAGGACGCGGCCGTCGGCGGCCCGCACGCCCTCGATGCGCCCCTCGCGCAGGCCCGTGAGGAAGCGGCCGATGTGGGGCCCGACGGTGCGGGAGTACGGGTAGGAGACGACGAACGGCGCCGAAAAGGCGCCGTCGGCATCCACGCGATAGTCCAGGCCCCCCACAGCTCCCGGTTCTACCGCATCAGGTGCCGAAGTGACGGTTTCCGACGATAGTTGTCGATTTCCGTCACCTCGGCCTTGGCAGAGGCGGCCGATTGTTGCCTACCGGCCGTTTGGTAGAGTGTCCGTCCGTGGCGACTGGGGGTCTCCAATTCGCGCCGGCAGCGATGCCGGACGACCTGCGACGCCACTACCGCACCCACGGGTACCAGGCCGACGTGGTGCCGGCGGCACTGATGGTGCGCAACCAGCGGGAGTTCGGCGCCCTGGCGGCGGTGATCGAAGGCGACGTCGAACTCACGTGGCGCGACCTGATGGACCTAGCCGGGCGGTTCGGCGCCTGCCTCCGGGCCCAGGGCATCGGGCCCGGTGACGTCGTGATGTGGCAGCTCCCGAACTGGTGGGAGTCGCTCGTGGTCGCGTACGGCATCTGGGCCGCCGGCGCCATCAGCAGCCCCGTCGTGCCCATCTACCGGGAGTTCGAACTGCGCCAGGTCGCCGAGGCGGTGCGGCCGGCGTGCGTCGTCGCTCCGGCGTCGTTCCGTGATGTCGACCACGTCGCCCTGGTCGACGACGCCTGCAAGGCCGTCGGCTGGGAGCCGTCGGTTCGCATCGTCCTGCGTGGCGAGGCCACGGGGTGGCTCGGTTTCGACGACGCCGTGTCGGGCGCTCCCGAGTTCCTCGACGGCGTCGACCCCGACGCGCCCGCCCTCATCGGCTGGACGTCCGGTACGACGTCGGGCGCCAAGGGCGTGGTGCACAGCGCCCGCTCGTTCATCGCTTCGCCCCTGCGGTCGGCCCGTTCGTTCTCCTACGGCTGGGACGACCGGTCCTACATGCCCGCACCCGTGGCCCACGCCACCGGGCTGCTGTCGGCGCTGGCCGTCCCGCTCTACAGCGGTTGCTCGGTCGTGCTGCGTGACCGTTGGGACGCCGCCCTCGCCATCGACGACATCGAGCGCTTCGCCGTGACGTTCTCGGCCGGTGCCGCGGTGTTCATGCAGGAACTGCTGTCGGCCCTTGCCGCCCGCGGCCAGGAGCGGCTGCCCCTGTCGACGGGCTATCCGTGCGGCGGCTCCACCATCCCCACCGCCCTGGCCGAGGCGGCCGATGACGCCGGGATGCAACCGTGCCGGTCGTGGGGGATGACCGAGTGCCCGGCCGTGACGCAGAGCGGCCGGTTCGAGCCGCGCGCCGTGCGCACGGGCACTGACGGCCGCATCGCCCCCGGCTGCGAGGTACGGGTGGTCGACGCTGATGGCAGCGAGGTGCCGGTCGGCGGCGTGGGCGAGTTCCTCGTCCGCGGCCCTCAGCGCACGCTCGGCTACCTCGATCCACGGCACACGGCCGAGTCGTTCGACGGCGAGGGCTGGTTCCGCACCGGCGACGTGGGATTCCTCACCGACGAGGGGACCCTCACGATGACAGGCCGCGTGAAGGAGATCATCAACCGGGGCGGCGAGAAGATCTCGGGCCGGGAGATCGAAGACGCCCTCGTGCGCCATCCCGGCGTGGCCGAGGCGGCCGTTGTGCCCGCGCCCCACCCGCGCCTCGGCGAGCAGCCGGCCGCGTACGTCCTCACCCGCCCCGGGCACACGCCCGAGAGCGAGGAGTTGTCGGCCTTCCTGCGCGATGCCGGGTTGGCGCCGCAGAAGGTGCCGCGTGTGTGGCGGTTCGTCGACGAGCTGCCGCGCACGCCGTCCGGCAAGGTCAAGAAGTACGTGCTCCAAGCCGAGCTGGCCGAATGATGGGCTCGGAACTGCTCGCGGGCAAAGTCGTCGTCGTCAGCGGGGTGGGCCCCGGCCTCGGGCGAAGGATCGCCGAAGGCGCGGGACTGGCCGGGGCGGCGGTGGTGATGGGCGCCCGGTCCGTCGACTACCTCGACGAGCTGGCGGCACGGCTCAAGGACCGTGACGTCCAGTCGGTGCACCGCCGCAGCGACGTCACGATCACGGCCGACTGCCGCGATCTGATCACCGCCGCGGAGGAGACCTTCGGCGGCATCGACGGCGTCGTGTGCAACGCGTCGGCGAGCGGGCCGTTCGGCGTCACGCTGGAGGACGGCGACCTCGATGCATGGCAGGACGCCTTCGACGTCAACTTCTTCGGCTCGCTGCGGCTGGTGCAGGCCGCCATCCCGGCGCTCAAGCGGCGCGGTGGGGGATCGGTGGTGTTCGTCGGGTCGCAGATCGTGCGCCGCGTGTTCGCGGGGCGCGGTCCGTACGCCAGCTCGAAGGCGGCGCTGCTCACGGCATCGCACGTCCTGGCGCGCGAGCTCGGGCCGTACGACATCCGGGTCAACACGG
>DASXAI010000765.1:0-13645 GCA_036406775.1 Acidimicrobiales bacterium | reverse complement strand
GCGTCCACCAGCCGGGCCAGCAGCAGCGATACCGGGCGGCCCACGACGGCCGCGCCGACGTGCTCGGCGGCGTCGAGATCGAACTCACCGTCGAAGACGGCGAGGGCGGCGAGCAGCCGGCGCGACGGTTCGTCGAGCAGGTCGTAGGACCACGACACGACGCGGCGCAGGCTGCTGTGACGGTGGCCGTTCGAGCTGGTGGCCACCAGATCGAGGGCGCTTTCGAGCCGGTCACGCAGGCCAGCGACGCCGAGCACGGCCGCTCGGCCGGCGGCCAGCTCGAGCGCGAGCGGCAACCCGTCGAGGCGCGCGCAGACGTGCCGCACATCGGCGTCGGACTGATCGACGGGCGCCCGGCCGGCGCGGTCGAGGCGCTCGAGGAACAACTCCACCGCTGGTGCCCGCGCTCCCTCGACCGACAGAGGAGCAAGGACGTGCACGCGCTCGTCGGCGAGCTCGAGGCGGGCTCGGCTGGTGACGAGGATCCGGACGCCAGGCGCACCGTCGAGCAGTGTCCGGACGAACTCGGCCACCTCGGCCGCCACGTGTTCGGCATTGTCGATGATCACGACCGCGCTCGTGGAGCACAGATGCTCTGCGATCGCGACAGCGGATGCACCGTCGCCGCGCAGGTTCAAGGCGGCGGCCACGGCGGCCGCGACCTCCCCCGTCTGGACCGGGGCCAGCGGAACGGAGACCACCGGCATCGCCGACGCCGTACGGTCGGCCAGCTCGGCGGCGAGGCGCGTCTTGCCAACGCCGCCAGGCCCACAGATGGTCACCAATCGAGACACAGCCAGCGAGCGCGTCAGGGAGTGGAGCTCGGCGTCGCGACCGATGAGCCGAGTGACTCGGGGGAGACCGGCACCCAGAGGACCACAGCCGCCGGGCCGAGCCGCTACGGGCCGCCGTGGCACCGCATTCGCCTCGTCGCCGGCCAAGGCTCGTTGCTCCGCTGCCGCCAGAGCCGCTCCGGGCGCCAGACCGGTCTCGTCGCGCAGGTACCGCCGATACCTGCCGGCGACGCGCAGCGCATCGGCGTTGCGGCCCGACACACGCAGCGCGTCCATCAACAGCACGTGAGACGGTTCACGCAGCGGATGTGACCGAGTAGCCGGTTCGAGCAGTTCGACGGCCTCGCCGGCCCGGCCGGACGCAACGAGGGCTTCGGCCGCGATGTCGACGATGTTGGCGCGCAGCTCCTCCAGGCCCGCCGCCACCGGCACGAACCACGGGTCATGGGCGAACTCGGCCAGCGCGGAGCCGTTCCACAGATCGAGGGCGCGGCGGGCCATCCGGGCCGCCCGTTCCGGTTCGCTCTCGATGGTGTGGCGCGCGTCCGTGGCGAGTCGGCGGGCGAGGTCGGCGTCACACGTCGCACCAGCAGCGAGGCGATAGCCGCCTGGTCCGTGCACCACCGCATCGGCGCCGATGGCACCGCGGAGACGTGAGATGTAGGTCTGCAACGTCGCTTGGGCGCCGTCGGGGGGCTCGTCGGCCCACACGGCGTCGATCAACTGGTCGACGCTCAGCAGTCGCCCGGGCTGCAGCGCGAGTGCGGCCACGATGGCTCGCTGACGGCGGCTCGTCAAGGGCAGCTCGGCGTCGTCGCGCCGCACTCGAATGCCGGAGAGAAGGTAGACGCTCAGCTGGACCACGGCACGACCCCCGTCACATACGGACGAGTCACGTTGGCCGCGCGCAGGCCGGACGCAAGTCACCTGCAACGTACCACGCTCACGCTGCGAGTGATCGGGAGATCAGGTCCAACGCCAAGAAGGAGACGCCATGACCACTCAGGTCCGTGCCGCCCATGCGTTTCATCAGCTCAGCGACGATGTCCTCGACCGTTGCCGGGCCCGGGCCGCGGTCTACGACCGCGAAAACCGATTCTTCACCGAAGATTTCGACGAACTCGCCGATGCCGGCTATCTCCGCGCCGCCCTGCCCGTCGAGTTCGGTGGCGCGGGGGCCAGCGTCGCGGACGTCGTGCGGGCCCAACGGCGCCTCGCCGCCGCGGCACCGCCGACAGCGTTGGCATTGACGATGCACCTCTACATGACCGGTGCCGCCGCCGACCTCTACCGGACCGGCGACCGTTCGGTCGCATCGATCCTCGAAGAGGCGGCGGCCGGTCATGTGTTCGCCGCCGGCCACGCCGAGAACGGCAACGACGTGCCTGTCCTGTTGTCCACAGCCCGAGCCGAGCCCGTATCCGGCGGCTACCGGGTGACCGGTCGCAAGCGGTTCGGCTCACTCGGACCGGTCTGGACACGGCTTGGGATCCACGCCCTCGTCGCCACGACGCCCGACGGCCCCAAGGTGATCCACGGCTTCGTCCGGCGCGACGCCGAAGGCGTTCATGTCCAGGACCACTGGGACGCCTTGGGGATGCGAGCCACGCAGAGCTTCGACACGGTGCTCGACGGCGTCTTCGTCCCTGACGACCACGTCGTGAGAGTCCTTCCCGCCGGTGATCCGAACGACCGGTGGTTCGGGACGATGTCAGCGTGGGCGTTCTTGCAGTTCGGCGGCGTTTACCTGGGCATCGCTGATCGGGCCGTCGAGCTGGCAGTCGAGAGCGCCCGGACGAAGTCATCGATTGCGATCCCTCGGGGGGCGATGGCCTACAACCCCGAGATCCAGCACGCCGTCGCACAGATGTACTTCGATCGGCTCACCGCCGGCACGCTCCTCGACACCTCGGCCGACGACTGGGCCGCCGGCAAGGCTCATGCCGACTGGCCCGCCCGCATCCTCGCCGTGAAGAAGGTCGCCACCGACGCCGCCAAAGCCGTGGTGGAGCGGGCCCAGGAGGTGGCCGGTGGCGCCGCCATCGCCACTGGCCACGAGTTGGAGCGGCTGTACCGAGACGTGCGCTGCGGCTGGTTCAACGGCGTCAACGGGTTCCTCACCACCGAACTGATCGGCAAGGGCGTCCTCGGCATCGAGCCCCAGCCGAGATGGTGAGGGGGCGGAACGGTGCAGGGCGGACGCAGGCCATCCGCAAGGTGCGCCCGACACGCTGAGCCCCGCAGCTTCACTGCGACCATCCAAACCGAAGAAAGGAAACCACTGCCATGACCACTGCCATCCAGACCGACCGCCCGCGAGCCACGGTCGGCGAGCTCGTCTACCGCTTCGAGGGCACGCTCGCCGAGATGTACCCGATCGGCGTGTTCGCCGAGGGCATCCGGTTCCACAACCACTTCGAAGGCACCGTCGTGGCTGGGCCGTTCGCCGGCGCCAAGATCTTCGGTCCCGACCTGTTCCTCCTGCGTCCCGACGGCGTCGGTGAGATCCACGCGCCAGAGGTGATCGACGACGGCACTCACCGTGTCGCCCTCGACGTGCGTGGCTACGTCGTGCCACCGCCCGGCGCGCCGGTTCCGCCGTTGGAGGCGCTGCTTGCGCCCGGCTTCGAGTTTCCGGACGTGCCGTTCCGGGTCACCGGCTCGGCCCTGGCCACCACGGCGGCGCCCGGCTACGAGTACCTCAACCGAGCGACGATCGTCATCGAAGGTCACGTCAACCTGTCCAACGGCGAACTCGTCGTCGAAGCTCGGGCCGTCGAGCGCATCCCAGACGGCAGTTCCTGACGATCAGTTGACTGCTTGCGCTGCGACGTCGCGTGGACCCTGCGGTCCGCGCGGCGTCGCAGAAGCACGCTGACTCGATCGCCAACCGGTCGACGAAAGGGCCTCACCGGCCGACCGGTTTCGGTGCCGCAACGGTACGATTGTCGTTGATTGAGCCGGGATGGCCCGGTGGCACAGCCTGGATACCGCTGGAATCGCCCCGACGTCGGCACGTCGCACAGGAGCCGCCTCATGGGCTCGACAGCGGTAATTGGGCTTGTCGCCGCCGCACTGGCTGTGCTCGCAGTCATCGGCGTCGTCACCGCCCGGTACTCCGATTTGCACCATGGCGTAGGGACGCTCTCGCGAGAGGAGCGAGCGCGGGACGCGGACCACCGACGCCGCCGATCGAACCTGCCCCGAGCAGGTGTGGCCGTCGAACGGACCGCCAGAACACGGACATCCGCCGCCGTCCAGGTTGCCGCGCCCACCCTGCCTGCTCCCTTCAGCCCACCCGAGGCCGACACCACCGGTTTCACGCGGCGACAGTTCTTCAACCGCTCGGCCGTGACACTCATGGCTGTCGGCTTCGCCGGCTTCGGAGCGGCGTCGCTGGCGTTCCTGTGGCCCCGACTGTCGGGTGGCTTCGGCACAAAGATCAACGCCGGCAACCTCGATGAGCTCAAGGCGACCATCCGCGACAACAAGAACGCGTTCTACCTGGCGGAGGCGCGGGGGTGGATCGTTCAATACCCGGCTGTCGCGGTCCCCAAGGCGCAGGCCGTCTACAAGGGCGCGGTGCTCGCCGGCATGGAGGCCGGCGTCGTCGCCCTGTACCAGCGATGCCCCCACCTCGGATGCCGCGTCCCGTTCTGTGCGAGCTCGCAATGGTTCGAATGCCCGTGCCACGGCTCTCAATACAACCGAGTCGGTGAGAAGAAGGGAGGTCCGGCGCCCCGCGGCATGGATCGGTTCGGCGTCGCAATCAAGAGTGGCAACCTGATCGTCGACACCGGCAACATCTCGCTGGGACCGCCGATCGGGACCAACACGACGGGCCAAGAAGCCGAGGGGCCGCATTGCATCACCAGCGCCGGCGGTCACGCCTAGCCGGAGCCGCGGAGGAGCGACTCGCTCGGGCACTCTGTCCGGTGCCGGTGCCGGCACGTTGCTCCAGCGCTCAGAACGGCTCCCGTGCGCTGGCGACGACGTTCGCGAGCGCGCGCTCGGGCGGGTAGCGTCGGACCACCTGGTCCCGCAGCCATGCCAGAGCCGGGTTGCGAACGAACATGGCGTGGGCCAGTCGTCGGGAGTCCGTCTGGTTGCGTTCGACGATGCGTCGACATCGCTTCTCGTACCGCTCGAGTGCCAGTGGCACAGCCTGTGCGTCCGCTCGAGACAGCTCGTCGGCCAGGGCGGCCGCTAGCCGCATGGCACTTGACGCACCGACACCGGCCGTCGGCAAGAACGCCACGGCGGAATCGCCACAGAGGACGACCCGATGATCCGACCACCGGCGGGCTCGGACGTCGCGCATCCGCCAGGAGTAGGCACCTGACGCGTCCGTTACGGCCCGCCCGACCCATTCGACGCGGGCGATGAGCGGACGCAGCCGATCGCTGAGCAGACCGGGAACAGATCCGTCACCGCCGACATCCCACTCGGCCGCAGGACCTCCGGCGGCGCACATGATCCGGCCCGGAGCCGGATAGGCACCCAAGAACCAACCCCGACCCCACCACTCGCGCGCGGCAACTGACGGGAGCTGGTCGGCACGTGTCCACCAGGTCCACAGGATCCATCCGGAATCGAACCCGGACGCCGAGCCAAACACCATCTGGCGAACGGCGCTCGCAATGCCATCGCACGCGACGACCAAATCGAATCGATCGTCCGTGCCGTCAGTGAAGCGTACACCCACCTCACTATCCGAAATCTCGAGGCTCGACACCGTGATTTGGCGACGGAGATCAGAACCGGCTGCAGCCCTTTCGAGTATCTCCAGAAGCCGGCTGCGACCGACCATCAGAATCGGGCCAAGTCCGCCTGTGAGCACCGACGTGTCCACGACCTGCAACAGTCGGTCGCGATAGTCGGCGAGTTCGTAGCGTTCGAGGACCAGACCTCGGGCCAAGAGCTCGCGATACGCACCGAGCCCGTGCAGCGTGCAGCTTCCCAAGGGATAGAGACCCAGCGCGTAGCCATCAGAAGCGACCGGGAACCGTTCGACGACCGTGGTGTGGCGGCCCTGCTGGGCCAGGCCAGCCGCCAAGGTCAGGCCGGCGACCCCGGCCCCGACGATCAGAGTCCGCACGTCCCGATACCGGTCGGCTCCTGTGGCGTCAGGCGCCCTGAAACGCCGGCGGCGACGCCAACGCAGGGCCGACCCGGGAGCTGTCGGTCAGTTGACAACGTGCGGGACCCGGGCCGTCAGGAACAGAGCAGGCACAACCGGGATCGGATGGGCGGAGACAGCCGCCACGGCAGCACGGCGCACCTTGGCGTAGGAGTCGGGATCGAGCGAGGCGACAAACTCGACGTATTGGGCCATGCCGAGCCGCCAGTCGACGATGTCAGCGGCGTCGTCGACGCCCGTTTCGACGTCGAGGTCACGGACGGATATGTCGACGACCCCGGCCGAACGGGCCGTCTCGATGAAGGCCTCGGGCGTACCGAGGGCGGGCTCGAGCTCCTCCTTGAAGTTGGAGAACCAAGCGGGCCGGACGTAACCGGCATCGGCCAAGACCTGCTCCACCAGCGGCCGGGCTGGGTGCTGGCGGACCGATGGGAACGTGCTGGCCAGCAGGACGCCGCCGGGCGTTGTCACCCGGGCCGCTTCCGCCAGCGCCCGGTCCGGTCGCGGGACATGATTCACGGAGAAGGCCGCCACCACTCCGTCGAAGGAGGCGGTCCGGAACGGCAGCACGCGAGCGTCGGCCACGACGCCAGGCGGACGCGTCCGCTGGTCGAAGCGCATCATGGCCTCGGCCAGGTCGGCACCGACGGCTCGCGCGCCGGCGTCAGCGAGGGCGTGCGAGGCGACGCCTGTTCCGGCGCCGAGATCGAGTACCAGCAGGTGAGCCAGATCGATCGGGCTCGCCGCCACGAGGGCCGCCGCCAGCGCTCGGTAGATCCGGGCCGGGCCTGATCCCCAGGATGCGGGCGCTCGCTCGTACGCGCTCTTGACCCCCACGACGACCGGGTCGTTCACCGGGTCAACGATATTGGCGTCGCGGCCGTCCTCACCTCGTCGGTCTGATTTCTCCAACGTCATCCCGGGTACTCGTGCGCATTGAAGGAGGAGAGCCACGTCCGTCTCCCGATGGTCGAATAGGGCAGGCGCGGTCGGCCGCCGCGGTGTGGCAGTCGCCGCCCTGCTCGCCGGCGCCGTTGCCGCCATCGCCTTCGCACTACAGGTCACCCCGCTCCAATCCGTCACGGTGCTCGGCCAGACGGTGAAGGTCGGAACCGTCGCCCCGTCGCCCAGTCTGTCGGGGCCGGCGCGACTCGATCTGTTCGGGCAATCCATCTCGACCACAGTCCACTTTCCGGGCCTCGTCCGGCCGCGACTCGTGCTCGCCAAGATCAGCGTGAACGACCAAGTCACCGGCTTTCTCACGCACGGGGACGACACGATGATCGGTGAGCGCCTGGCGGACGGCTGGCGGCGGTACTTCGCGTGGGAAGCCGGATTCGTCGCCGTCGGGGCCGCGGTGATGGCCGCCGCCTACCTCGGCGTGCGTCCCGGATCGACACGGCGGCCGTGGCGCCTGGTGGTGACCTCCGTCGTCGTCGCCGAAGCCGTCAATTTCTCCAGCATCGTCCTCATGGCGTCCGGTACGTCCGGGATCCTGGCCAGGATGCACTCGCTGACCGACCTCGTTGGCCGGAGCCGGCAGGCGCCGGTCGCGGCGCAATCCGAGCCGCCGCGGCATGATGTACAGGCCGTGGTGCTGGGCGATTCGACGGCGGCCGGCCTCGGCGGTCCGCTCGTCGCCAACGCCAGCGACGCGGATCGAGCTTGCCATCGGAGCTCCGACGCATACGCCGTCGACCTCGCCCTGGCGAACGGCTGGAAGGTCGAGAACCTCGCGTGTAGCGGCGCCACCATCGCCGACGGCCTGCTGACAGGCCAGTCCCTCGGCACCGCCGACGTGCCGGCCCAGGTTGCGGCGGCCAAGCGAGCGGTCGACGCCAACGTGATCGTCGTGAGCGTCGGCGCCAACGACCTCAATTGGGACGGGATCCTGCAGCTCTGTGCGGTGGCAACCACCTGCGACGACAGCGCCTCGACGGCGTTTTTCCAGCGGAACCTGCACCAGTTCACCGAGGACTACTACGGCTTGCTCGAGCAGCTGGCTGCGTTCCCGGGGAAGCCCCGTGTGATCGTGAACCGCTACTACGTGCCGTTCGATCCCACGCTGCACTGCATGGACCCGTTCGGCCTCGGTTCGGCGAAGCAGCATGTGCTGCTGAACCGGCTCGGCGACCTCAACGCCGTCCTGCAAAGAGGCGCCGACGCCTTTCACTTCCAGGCCGTCCAGCCTGACTTCGCCGGGCACGAGCTGTGCACGATGGACCCGTACGTCCAAGGCCCCGATGATGCAGCACCATTCCATCCGACTGCCAGCGGGGAGCTCGCCATCGCCCTCGCCGACCAGGCGGCACTAACGGCTCGGCCCTGACCGCCATCAGCGGGACTCCGGGTCGAGGAGCGCCAGGCCCGTAATCGGATCGTGCTTCCGCGCCAGGTGCGCTGGCGACTGCACCACCATGACTTCGAGCGTTGGTCTGACGATCCCTTCGAGCAGATGTCCGGCCTTCGCCGTCCCGTCCGCCTGCCCCAGCACGGCGTGAACGTGGAGCTTCACCGAGTCGCCACTGACCGCGATGTCCCCGAGGAGCGCCACAACCTCGCACTGCTCGCCGACCTCGATGCGGCGGTAGTCCTTGGCATCCCAGTCGAACCATCCGAGGACGGCTCGATCGAAACCCCCGATCGCGCTCACGCGTGCAGCCGTGACACCGCGACGTCGCGCCCACGCCTCGATCGTCGCCACGGCGTCGGTGCCCCGCTCTGGCACCACGACCCAAATGCGCTCGGCTTCGTCAGTCAGCAGTCGCTCGTGCATCCGACGCCCTTCACGTCAGGAGACACTGTGAGCCTCGATGTACGAGTTGGGATCGACGTCGGCGTGAATGTCGACGTGGTCGGCGATGTCGCGGATCTCGACCAGGAAACGGGCACCGAGCTCGGCCCGACGGGCCGTGTCCACGTGGGTGCGGAAGTCGGCCAGTGCGCCCCGTTCCTCTTCGGCCATGTGGTCGCTGTTGGCCCGGCGTGCTTGGATGACCGCGTTCCACCAGCGCTTCGAGCCCACGGGTTCGCGGCCAGCGTCTCTCACGGCGTCACGGATGTCGTCGTGGTCGCCGATGGCGTCGCGTGTCTCGTCCGCGCCCCGGGCCCCGCACGCGAGCAACTCGGGGTAGAAGCAGCGTTCTTCGGCCGCCGCGTGCCGGTCGAGGACATCACCGAGCCACAGCCACAGGCGCTCGAGGTGCTCCGCGGGCTCACGGCGTAGGTCGTCGAGCTCGGCGAAGCGACGCCGGAACTGATTGTGCTGGTCAAGGATGACCGCGCAGATATCGGGCAAGGCTCCTCCTTCGTTTACCTTCCTCGTCTCCTACCTCGGCGTGGCCGCCACCACCGGCGCTTGAACGGTGGCGATCGAACAGTGGAGGCGGCGGTCGCGGCTTCGGAGACCGGCGGCTCGACCGGGTCGAACTCGTAGTAGGCGTACACGGCGTGGGCGAACGCCCGAGCTCCTTCGCGTTCAGGGGCCGAGCCTCCCGTCCTCTTTTCACCGGGGGATCGCGTCCCCGGAACGGGGCGGCTCGTACATCGTGCGCGACGGCCGCGGCGGAGACGCGGCGCCATCGTGTGCGCCTGAAGCACCGAGGGGCAGGATGGTGCGGTTGTACGACGAGTTCAACATCATGGCGCTGGCGGTGTAGAAGGCCAGGCCGGCCGAGACCACGAGGAAGTAACCGCCGACGGTCACCCACGCGCTGACGCCGGCGACGAAGCCGATGGCGAGGCACAACGCGCCGCCGCTGAGCGAGAACAGCACGGTGAACAGGGCGAGGTTCTCGGCGAGAGCCGCCACGGTGCCCATGAGGGTGATGGCGGCCAGGACGAAGAACCAGAACCCGAGACCCGACTGATTCGTGCCGGGGTCGGCGATTGCTCCGACGGCCACGAATCCGTACAGCACCCCGTAGGCGAGCCAGAACGAGCCCCACATCCCGTGCATGGCGGTGCCGAGCCCGTCACGGGCGCGGTACGAGTACAAGCCGGCGATGAACTGGGCCAGGCCGCCGAAGATGGCCGCGAACGGGAACAGGTAGAGGGCCGTCGAGTTCCCGCCGTACCAGCCGGCCAGGTGCGCGGCCACGATGAACGTCGCTCCCGCGAACCCGAAGAGTCCCAGGATCGACGGTGCGGCGATCGGCTCCAGCACCACCCGCGATCGTTCCGTCCACTCAGCCGGAACGTCGAACTCGGTGTCACCGCCGTGTAACAGATGAGTGGCCATCCTTTCTCCTCTCTCACATCCTCTACGCTGCTCTTTCCCACCGGCGGGGCACTCGATTCGTGGTTTCGGTCGTCGGCATTCGGCGTCACGTCAGCCGTTGACGGGTCCCGACCGGCGGGCCCGCACGACACCGATCGGGCCGTGCCGGCGGACAACGCGCCATCGCGACGTGCCACGCCGCGTGCGGTGGAACACCACGTCCACGGAGGAGCGACCGATGTTCAGGCCTCGCAGTTCGACGTCGTCCCGGACACGGCCTTGCGTGGCGGCCGCGACCACCAGTCCGTCGCGCAACATCTGTGGCATCACCATGACGGCCTGCGCCCCTACCGTCAGGCTGTCCCGCCCGAACAGCTGGAGGTAGTTCGGGACCCCGGCGGCCGGGACGAACGGCCCGGCCTCCAGGCCGAGCGGAAGCGCGGCCAGGTCGGCCAGCGCCGTGTCCCAGGCCCGCTGTACGGTGGCATTCGACGTTTGGAGCGTGGGGGCCTCGTCCAGGAGCGACCGCATCAGCCGGCGGGCCGGCGCGGTCTCGTCAGCCGGGGACCGCAGCGACGCATGCCGGTGGCGGTCGGCAACGACCGGCTCGGCGACCAACTCGACGACGGCCGTCTCCTTCGGGTCGAGGTCGAGCTGGGTTCGTAGTGCACCGTCCCGCCACGTCGTGGGTCCGCTCGCTCTCACCACGACGTCGACGGCCCGATCGAGGCTCGGGTGCACGTACCGGAAGCGCAGGCGCGGGTCCTGCCACTGCACGTCGACGGAGCCGTGCTGGAGCCGCTCGCCGGTCTCGGCCTCCCGGAGGTCGGCGAAGTCGGCGTCCAGGGCGATCCCGAGCTCAGACGTGGCCCTGCGCTCGCGCCCGTAGTTGGTGATCGTGACCCTCGTACAGAGGCCGTCGGACAGGAGGTGGGTCAGCTCGACGACGACCTCGTCGGCGGCGAGCCCGTCGCTCTTCATCGCCACCGCGTAGGCCAGGAGGGAGTCGGGGCGGGCGTTGTCGGCGACGAACGGCGTGAGAGGGCGATCGTCGAGGCAGACCTCGAGCCGGGCCAGCAGCCGGGTGTTCTGGTAGTAGAAGCCGAGTTCGGCCGAACGCGGTACCTGACCGTCGAGGGCGGTGACGAGCAACGAACGGCCGCCGTGCAGGAACAACCGGTCGGCGTGAGGGCGGGTGGTCACGGACGGGACAAGGCGCCGGTCAACCCGTACCCAGGGCACGGATGTATGCCGTGACTGCCGCGATCTGGGGGTCGGTCAAGGCCAGCGTCGGCATGATGGGGGCGAAACCCTTCACGACCTGCTCTTGGGGCTGGCGTATCGATTCCGCGACATAGCCAGTGTCGACGACGGCGCTCGTTCCGTCGTCCAGTTGGACGGTCGAGCCCCAGATGCCCTTCCACGTCGGCCCCTGTCGCTTGGCCCCGTTCGGGCTGTGACAGTCGGTGCAGTGGAACTGCGACGCGAGCTGACGACCCTGGGTCGCTTCGGGTGACAGCGCGCCGGTGCCCGCCGACGACGAATGCGAACCACAGCCGACGAGCCCGGCGATGCCGATGGCGACGATGACGGCCGCCTTCGACATCAGCCGCCTCCACGGTGCCTGGCGCGTCATCTTCATGGCTTCGTCATCCGCGATTCCCGTCGTCTGTTGTCTTTCAGCGACGACCGCATTGCGGTCCCGAGAAGACCGCGGGGCGGCGTCGAGGCCGGCCGTCCTACCCGGGCTGCCGCGGTTTCCCGGCGCGGATCGGCCCGTGGTGGCGGCGGTAGGACCCAGTTACCGTGATCGCGGGATGTCGTCGGATGGTCCAGAGAACGAGCGGCCACGTTGCGCCGAAATGGTGGGTGCTCTGTGCTTGGCCACCGATGTCGCCATGGGCTTCCCCCTGGAACACGGCCTCCAGAGCACGCTCATCGCGATGCGACTCTGCGAGCGACTCGGCGCCACTGCCGAGACGACGTCAGCGACCTTCTACACCAGCCTCCTCGCTCACTCCGGCTGCACGACGGACGCGCTCGTGGCGGCGGAGATCTTCGGTGCGCCGCTCGCGACGCACCTCACGCCGGTCATGTTCGGCTCACCCCGCGACCAGCTTCGGGGGCTGCTCCGAGCGCTCCCACCGCCCGAGACCGGGGCGCCGGCCCGGACCCTACAGATCGCCCGCCGCCTGCCCCGGGCGATGCGGACCCACAAGCCCCATCTGGCCGCCATGTGCGACGTGGCCCAGACCCTGAGCGACCAGCTCGGGCTCCCGGTGTCGATCCAGCGCCTCTTTCGTGATCTGACCGAGCGCTGGGACGGCCACGGTGTCCTTCGTCGTGCCGACCACGACGAGATCCCACTCCCGGTGCGGATCACCCACGTCGCGATCGACGCCAACCTACATCGGATGCTCGGTGGCGAGGAGTACGCGGTGCAAGCGATGCGCGGCCGCGCCGGCCACGCCTTCGACCCTGAGGTCGTGGCGTGTCTGGCCGATGAGCCTGAGATGCTCGCTGTCGACGTCGAGGCGTCGGCCTGGGAGCTGACACTGGCGTGCGAACCGGATCCCCCGCGCCTGCTCGACGACGACGCCGTCGACCGGGCACTGGTCGCCCTGGCCGGCTTCACGGACCTGCTGTCGCCCGACTTCGCCGGACACTCGACCGGCGTCGCCGACCTGGCGGCGAGGGCGGCGGCCGGCTGTGGACTCCTTCCGGCGGACGTGCGAGCGGTGCGCCGTGGCGCCCTCGTCCACGACCTTGGGCGAGTGGCCATCGGTGCCGCCGTCTGGAACAAGCCGGGACACCTGACGATCGACGAGTGGGAACAGGTGCGCCTCCACCCGTACCACACGGAGCGGCTGCTTACCCGTTCCCCGCTCCTGGCTTCCCTCGTACCCGCCGCCGGCGCTCACCATGAACGGCTCGACGGTTCGGGCTATCACCGCGGCTCGAGTCGGGCTGAGCTCACGCTCTCGGCTCGGTTGCTCGCCGCCGCCGACGCGTTCCACGCGATGACTGAACCGCGCCCGCACCGCGCCGCGGTTGGCCGAGACGACGCTGCGGACCGCCTCGCGCAGGACGCGACGGACGGGCGGCTCGACCCGGACGCCGTCGGTGCCGTCATCGAGGCGGCCGGTCAACCCGCGCCGCACCTGGCTCGGCCGGGCGGTCTGACGGACCGGGAAGCGGAGGTGCTGCGCTTGCTGGCGCAAGGTCGCCAGACCAAGCAGATCGGGCAAACGTTGGGGATCTCAGCTAAGACCGCCGACCGCCACATCCAGAACATCTACGGCAAGATCGGCGTCTCCACCCGACCGGCCGCAACGCTGTTCGCCATCGACCGCGGCCTCCTGGCGTGGGGAGAACTCCCGATGGGAGGCGCCGGGAGGCGTCCCTAACGTCGAACATGTCGAAGCGCCCGGCGTATCGACGATGTAGCGGACCACGAGCCACTTGGAGGACCGATGGGAACAGACGCGGCGG